>NZ_JBQYLP010000028.1:3976-79994 GCF_052683555.1 Burkholderia sp. BC1 | reverse complement strand
GGCTACGTTCAGACTTTACCGTACTGGTCAGGCTTAAACATACAAGCGCGCGGCGCGCCGTCCGACCCCCGCCGTCCGACCCCTTATCGCGCACTTGGCAGCCTTCACCCGATACTGTATAAATATCCAGTATCGGGTGAAGGCGAATGGGTGCGCAGATGGACGATCGGTCCGACAACGAATTTCCGATAGCGCCGCCGGTGCCCCGGAAGGGGCGCGGCGCCGTCGACAATCTGCAGGGGCGGTACGAGAGCGCGTTGCGCGAGGCCGTCGACGACGGCTGGGCGCACGTCTCGGACGATGCCGATCTGCCCGCGCCGCTGCGCACGCAGGTGTTCGAGGAGCGCGCGAAGAGCATTCTGACGCGCAATCAGTCGCCCGACATTCCGTTCAGCGTGTCGCTCAATCCGTATCGCGGCTGCGAACATGGCTGCATTTACTGTTTCGCACGGCCGACGCACAGCTATCTGGGGCTGTCGCCGGGGCTGGACTTCGAGAGCCGCATCTACGCGAAGATCAACGCGGCGGAACTGCTCGAACGCGAGATTTCGCGCAAGTCCTATGTGCCCGAGCCGATCGCGCTCGGTGTGAACACCGACGCCTATCAGCCGGTTGAGCGCGACTTGCGGATCACGCGCAGCGTGATCGAGGTGATGCACGATCGCGGGCTGCCGTTTGCGGCGATCACGAAATCGTCGCTGATCGAGCGCGATCTCGATCTGCTCGCGCCGATGGCCGAACGCGGGCAGGTGATGGCCGCGGTCACGATCACGACGCTCGATGCGGATCTGGCGCGCACGCTCGAGCCGCGCGCGGCCACGCCGGCGCGCCGGCTGCGCACGATTCGCGCGCTGCGGGACGCGGGCGTGCCGGTCGGCGTGAGCATCGCACCGCTGATTCCGTTCGTCACCGAGCCCGATCTCGAGCGCGTGCTCGAAGCGTGCGCCGAAGCCGGCGCGACGCACGCGAGCTACATCATTCTGCGGCTGCCGTGGGAAGTCGCGCCGCTGTTCAAGAGCTGGCTGGCCGCGCATTTCCCCGATCGGGCGGAGCGCGTGATGAACCGCGTGCGCGACATGCGCGGCGGAAAGGACTACGACTCCGATTTCGCGAAGCGGATGAAGGGCGAGGGCATCTGGGCCGACCTGCTGCGACAGCGGTTTCGGCAGGCGGTGAAGCGGCTCGGGCTGAACGAACGCCGGCACGGCATTCTCGATCTCTCGCAGTTTCGTGCGGCGCCGCCGAGCGTGGCGGCCGCGCCGCGCGCGACGCGCAGGGCGCCCGCCCAACCGGCGCGCGACGACGTGCAGATGAGCCTGTTCTGATCGGTGCGCGACGCGGTCGGCGCCCGCACACCGCCGCTCATTGCGAAATCTGCTTCGCCGCTTCGACCTGCGCTTCGAAATACGTCTGGAACGACAGCGCGAGCGCGGTCATCAGCAGGAACGCGCCGATCAGCAGCGAGAAGATCACGACGAAGATCACGGTCCAGCCCGAGCGGCTGTGCTTGCCGGTCCCGGCGTTGAATTGCGCGTCCCATTTCTCGTCCGGCCGCAGTCCGTAGACGAGCGCGGCGAGGAACGCGGCCAGCAGCGAGATCGCGCCCGGCACCGCGAGCCACCAGCCGAGCGTCGCGCTGCGCTGCGTCGCCCCGAGCAGCAGGAAGCCGGGGATGCCGACGAGCGTCGCGAGTAGGTGCGCCCAGCCGTAGACGTCGCGAAAGCCGTACAGATAGAAGCGGTGCGCGCCGAGCGAACCGAACAGGAAGGCGAGGGCGGCGGTGAGCGTCTTGGAGCGGAAGCGGCGGGACGAAGCGGTGCTGCTGGACATGGATGGCGGCGTATTGTCGTTGGCATGGGCAGCCGGCAGGCCGGCGCGGGCGCACGGCCCGGCACGCATTCTACGATGCCCGGTCGGGGCCGGTCATCCGCACGCTGCGTCAAGGTGCCGCATACGTGATCCGGTAGATCGCGCCCGCGTAATCGTCGCTGACGAGCAGCGAACCGTCGGGCAGCGGCAGCACGTCGGCGGGGCGGCCCCAAACGCTGCCGTCCGGTCGCAGCCAGCCCGTGACGAACGGCGTCTGCCGCGCGTGGCTGCCGTCCGCGGAAACGATGGCGCGCATGACGCGGTAGCCCACCTTGGTGCTGCGGTTCCATGACCCATGCTCGGCGATGAAGACGTTGTTGCGGTACGACGCCGGAAACATCGGCCCGGTATAGAAGCGCATCCCGAGCGCGGCCACGTGCGCGCCGAGCTTCAGCACGGGCGGAACGTAGCGGCGGCATACGTCGGTGCTGCCGAATTCGGGGTCGGGCGTATCGCCGCCATGGCAGTAGGGAAAGCCGAAGTCGAGCCCGGCGCGTGGCGCGCGGTTCAGCTCGTCGTCCGGCACGTCGTCGCCCATCAGGTCGCGCCCGTTGTCGGTAAACCAGAGCTCGCCCGTATCCGGATGCCATGCGAAGCCGACCGTATTGCGTATGCCGCGCGCGAACACGTCGCGGCCGCTGCCGTCGGCGTTCATCCGCGCGATGATCGCGTAGCGGTTGCGGTCCGCGAGGCAGACGTTGCACGGCGCGCCGGTCGGCACGTAGAGCTTGCCGTCGGGGCCGAACGCGATGAATTTCCAGCCGTGATGATGCTGGGTGGGCAGCGTGTCGGTGAGCACGGCCGGCGCGGGCGGCTTCGCGAGCCGGTCGTCGATGCCGTCGATGCGTAGAATGCGCGACACGGCGGAGATATAGAGTGCGCCGTCGCGGTATGCGACGCCGACCGGCATGTCGAGCCCGGACGCGATCACGTAGTGCGCGCCGATCCGGCCGCCCTGCATCGTGAACGCATGCACGCGGCCTTCGCGGGTGCCGACGTACAGCACGCCGCGCGGCGACCACGCCATTTCGCGCGCGCTCGGCACCGCGTCGGTAAGCACCTCGACGTGGAAGCCGGGCGGCACGACGAGTTCCTCGACGGGCAGCCGCGCCGCGGCGCTGGCGGCTGCGACCGAGCAGGCAAGGGCGGCGAGCAACGCGACGAGCAACGCGACGAGGGGGCGCGGCGTGCGGCACGTCGGAAGGGCGCGAAAGAGCGGCATGGCGGCGCGGGAGCGGTCGCTGACACGACGATTGTATGCCGCGCCCGCAGGCCGTCCGTGGATTTTTTGCGCGTAAGTGTTTGTTGTACCTCCAGTTTCCGGCTATAATCGCGTGTTTCAGTAGTTTCGAACCCGGTTTTCCCGAAGGATTTCATATGGTTATCATCCGTCTGGCTCGCGGCGGCTCGAAGAAGCGCCCGTTCTACAACATCGTTGCTACCGATTCGCGCAACCGTCGTGACGGCCGCTTCATCGAGCGCGTCGGCTTCTACAACCCGGTCGCGACGAAGGGCGAAGCGCTGCGTATCGCTCAAGATCGTCTGACGTACTGGCAAGGCGTTGGCGCGCAACTGTCGCCGACCGTCCAGCGTCTCGTGAAGGAAGCGCAAAAGGCGCAGCCGGCTGCCTGACATGGCGCGGTGTGCCGGTCGTGCCGGCTGTGAGGTGTATTGATGTCGGATCACGATTCCGGTAATGCAAGGCGCGGGCGGGCGTCGTTCGGCGCATTCGTCCGCAAGCCGGTCGAGCGCGGTGCGCCCGCAGGCGCGGCTGCCGAACAGGGCGGCCTCGACGCGGTGCAGGCGCTTCCCGACGATGCAGTCGAGGTCGGCGCGGTAGTCGACGCGTACGGCCTGAAGGGCTGGGTCAAGGTGGCGACTCATGCCGACGCCGGCCGCGGTGGCGATGCGCTGCTCAGCGCGCGTCGCTGGTGGCTGGAAAAGGGTACGCAGCGGTTTTCGGCGCGTATCGTGCAGTCCAAGACGCACGGCGACACGGTCGTCGCGCAACCCGCGGGCGTAGGCGACCGCGATGCCGCGCTGGCTCTGCGCGGCTTTCGTGTGTTCGTGCGCCGGGAAGATTTCCCGGCATTGGCCGCGGACGAATTCTATTGGGTCGACCTGATCGGCCTCGACGTCGTCAACGAGCAGTCGGCGACGCTCGGCAAGGTGGTCGGGATGATCGACAACGGCGCGCATTCGATCATGCGTGTCGAGTATCCGTCGGTCGGCAAGGATGGCCGCCCGGCGGCTGCCGAGCGGCTGATCCCGTTCGTCGGCGTGTATGTCAAAACGGTAGACCAGGCGTCGCGTCGCATCGTCGTCGACTGGGAAGCCGATTACTGAAATGAACCAGGTCACGGAGCGCGCGGTGCAGTTCGATGTCGTCACGCTCTTTCCCGAAATGTTCCGCGCGCTGACCGACTGGGGTATCACCAGCCGGGCCGTGAAGCAGGGGCGCTTCGGGCTGCGTACCTGGAACCCGCGTGATTTCACGACGGACAACTACCGCACGGTCGACGATCGTCCGTACGGCGGCGGTCCGGGCATGGTGATGCTGGCCAGGCCGCTCGAGGCCGCGATCGGCGCCGCGAAGGCGGCGCAGGCGGAGCAGGGCATCACGAGCACGCGCGTCGTGATGATGTCGCCGCAGGGCGCGCCGCTCACGCACGAACGTGTGACGCGAATGGCGCAGGAGCCCGGCGTCGTCGTGCTGTGCGGCCGTTACGAGGCGATCGATCAACGGCTGCTCGACCGCTGCGTCGACGAGGAAATCAGTCTCGGCGATTTCGTGCTGTCGGGTGGCGAACTGCCGGCAATGGCGATGATGGACGCAGTCGTGCGACTGCTGCCGGGCGTGCTCAACGATGCGCAGTCGGCCGTGCAGGACAGCTTCGTCGACGGCCTGCTCGATTGTCCGCACTACACGCGTCCCGAGGAGTACGAGGGCATGCGCGTGCCGGACGTGCTGCTCGGCGGACATCATGCCGAAATCGAGCGGTGGCGGCGCCAGGAAGCATTGAGAAACACATGGCGGAAGCGGCCGGACCTGATCGTCCGGGCGCGCCGCGAGAAGTTGCTGAGCCGTGCCGACGAGGCATGGCTTGCGAACCTCGCACGCGAAGCGAAGGACGCCTCCTGAGGCGGCATCGCGGGCGGGAAATGGCGGTGCCGTACATGCGTGTGCGGCGCCTGATGTGAATCCATCCTCTATCGGGGCCAGGCCTGGAAGCAGGCGGGCGCAAACGCCGACACGATGGCTTTAGGAGTCAGTGATGAATCTGATCGCAAAACTTGAGCAGGAAGAAATCGAGCGCGCGCTCGCAGGCAAGACGATCCCCGAATTCGCCCCGGGCGACACGGTGATCGTGAACGTGAACGTGGTTGAAGGTAACCGCAAGCGCGTTCAGGCTTACGAAGGCGTCGTGATCGCGAAGCGCAACCGTGGTCTGAACTCGTCGTTCATCGTCCGCAAGATCTCGTCGGGCGAAGGCGTCGAGCGTACGTTCCAGACGTACTCGCCGCTGCTGGCGAGCATCGTCGTGAAGCGCCGCGGCGACGTGCGTCGTGCGAAGCTGTACTACCTGCGCGAGCGTTCGGGCAAGTCGGCTCGAATCAAGGAAAAGCTGGTGTCGAAGGATCGCGCTGCAGCAGCATCCCAAGAGTAAGAGCTGTAAGGAAAAAGCACCCACCCGGGTGCTTTTTTCATTCTGGCGCGACAATATGCTCGATACGACACGAAACCGAGAGCGCCATTGAATCGCCGTCCGATCATCGATCCCGAAGTATTGCCCGTCGAAGGCACCGGCGCCGGCCTGCCGCCGATCCAGCCGCCGCTGCTGACGCCGTCCGGCCTGCGCGAGCGCTTTGCCCGTACGCTCGAATGGAGCGTCGAGCCTGCGGAGGCGCGGCTGCAGGAAGGCGTCGATCCGCGCAGCGCCGCGGTGCTCGTGCCGCTCGTCGCGCGCGACACGGGCCTCACCGTGCTGCTGACGCAGCGCGCCGATCACCTGAACGACCACGCCGGGCAAATCAGCTTCCCCGGCGGTCGCCGCGAGCCCTACGATCGCGATGCGACGGCCACTGCGCTGCGCGAGGCGAAGGAAGAGATCGGCCTCGCGCACGAGCGCGTCGAGATCCTCGGCGCGCTGCCCGACTACCTGACGGGCACCGGCTTCTGCGTCACGCCGGTGGTCGGCCTCGTGCATCCGCCGTTTACCGTGCAGGCCGACACGTTCGAAGTCGCCGAGATCTTCGAGGTGCCGCTCGCGTTCCTGATGAATCCCGCCAATCATCAAGTGCGCGTGTTCCGCTGGGACGGCGGAGAACGTCGTTTTTTTGCGATGCCTTATCCGAACGGCGAGGCGGGCGGCCATTACTTCATCTGGGGCGCAACTGCGGGCATGTTGCGCAATCTGTATCGCTTCTTGGCCGCCGGCTGACACGGCGCATCGCGTCGCGCGTGCGGCCGCGCGCGCCGCGGCGGCGCCGGAAGCCATCCGTGGCTTACGCTGTGCTATCGTTACGCCAAAAATGACATAACTCCGAAGACGGCGCCACGCATGACTTTCTTCTCGGTTCTTCTCGCCCTCATCATCGAACAGGTCCGCGCGTTGTCGCCGAGCAATCCGGTGTTCGCGCTGTTCCAGTTTCACGCGGAAACCGTTGCGCATGGGCTCGACGCCGGCAAGCAGAAGCACGGCATCCTCGCGTGGCTCGCGGTCGTGCTGCCGTGGGTGCTGGTCGTCGCACTGATCTACTTCCTGCTGTACAAGGTGAGCTTCGTGCTCGCGTTCCTTTGGAACGTCGCCGTCGTGTATTTCACGCTCGGCTTCCGTCAGTTCAGCCACTACTTCACCGACATCCATCTCGCGCTCAACAACGACGACGTGCCGCGCGCGCGCGAAATCCTGCACGAGTGGACGGGCATCGACACCGTCGACATGCCGGTCGGCGAAATCGTCCGTCATACGCTGATCCATGCGGTGGTCGCATCGCATCGTCACGTGTTCGGCGTGTTCTTCTGGTACGTGCTGCCGATCGGCCCGGCCGGCGCGGTGCTCTACCGGATCTCCGAATATCTCGCGCGCAGCTGGGCGACGCCCGGCGAGGATCGCACGGCCGCATTTTCGACGTTCGCGCAGCGCGCGTTCTTCGTGATCGACTGGATTCCGTCGCGGCTCACCGCACTCGGTTTCGCGATCGTCGGCAACTTCGAGGATGCCATCTACGCCTGGCGCAACCATACGCGCCAGTGGCCCGATCCGAACGACGGCGTGCTGCTCGCCGCGGGCAGCGGCGCGCTCGGCGCGCGGCTCGCCGGACCGCTCGCGGAGCCGTCGAGCCTCGATGCGCTGGCGGTCGGCGACAGCGGTCCGCTGTCGGTCGGCGACGACTGCACGCCGCGCACGCTGCAATCGGCCGTCGGCCTCGTATGGCGCGCGGTGATCCTGTGGATGATCTTGCTGCTGATGCTGACGCTCGCGGTGTGGGTATCGTGACGCGTTCGTCGCGTCATGCATGTGCGAAAGGCCGGCTGGATGCCGGCCTTTTTGCTTTTGCCGTGATGCCGATCAGTCGTCGCGCGGATCGCGCACGGTGCCGCAATGCCAGCACGCGGTGAATTGCGCTTCGAGCGCCTCGCCGCACTGCCTGCATCGCCATGGCGCCGCGCCGGCCGCCGGGCCGCGCGACGCGGCGTCGAGCAGCCGGCGCGCGAGCGCGTCGTCGCGTTCGTCGTCGAGCCATAGCTCGGGCGCGCACGCGTCGACCGGAATGCCGCCGAGTGCGCCGGTCGCATAGCGGTTGTGCAGCTCGCAGCCGATCCCGGCCGCCTCGAGGACGTTCACCCAGTGCTGCGCGGTGGCGAGATCGGGTGCCTTGAAACGCATCGCGGCTCCTCGGATGGCGAGAAAGGGTAGCGCGCCGGCCGCGTGCGGCCGGCGTGATGCCGTCAACGCACGACCTGGCTCGCCTCGTGAACGAGCTGCGCGTACAGCGCATGCCGTGACGGCGCGATGCGGCCGTCGGCGACGGCTTCGAGGATCGCGCAGCCGGGCTCGTGCAGATGATGGCAATTATAGAAACGGCAGTGTGCGAGCAGCGGACGGAATTCCGGAAACGCGCGTTCGAGCCGGCCTTCGGTCAGATGGTACAGGCCGAACTCCTGGAAACCGGGCGAATCGATCAGCGTGCCGCCGCCCGGCAGCGGATAGAGGCGCGTGAACGTCGTCGTGTGGCGGCCGCTGTTCAGCGCAGCGGAGATCTCGCGCGTCGCGGCTTCGGCTTCCGGCACGAGCAGATTGACGAGCGTTGATTTGCCCATCCCCGACTGACCGAGCAGGATCGTCGAATGGCCGGCCAGATGCGGCATCAGTTGCGCGCGCGCATCGTCCGGCGCGCCTTTGACCGACAGCTCGAGCACCTCGTAGCCGAGCGCGCGGTACGGTGCGAGCCGCTCGCGCGCGACGGGCAGCGCGGCCTCGACGTCGATCTTGTTCAGCACGACGATCGGCTTGAGCTCGTTGGCCTCGGCCGCGATCAGCGCGCGCCCGAGCAGATCCTCGCTGAAGTACGGTTCGGTCGCGAGCACGATCAGCAGCTGGTCGAGGTTCGCGGCGAACAGCTTCGACTTGAACTGGTCCGACCGATACAGCAGGTTGCGCCGCTCGCCGATCTCGACGATCACGCCCTGATCGGCCGACGTGCGTTCGTAGACGATGCGATCGCCGACCGCGACGTCGCTCTTCTTGCCGCGCGGAAAGCACTGGAGCATCGGGCCGCCGTCGTCGGGCGCGACGATGTAGTGGCGGCCGTGCGCCGCGATCACGCGGCCTTCGACACGTTCGGCGCCCGATGCGCGCGCGGCCGGCTTGCGGGAGGTCGGCCGGCTCATGCTTGCTGCAGCAGACGGTCGATCCGCTGCGACGCGGGCGGATGCGAGTAGTAGAAGGCCGTGTAGACGGGGTCGGGCGTCAGCGTCGACGCGTTGTCCTCGTACAGCTTCACGAGCGCGCTGACGAGGTCCTGCGCATCGGTCTGGCTGGCCGCGAACGCGTCGGCCTCGAACTCGTGCTTGCGCGACGTGAGGCTGCCGAACGGCGTCGCGAAGAACAGGAACACGGGAATCGCGAGGAAGAACAGCACGAGCGCGACGCCTGCATTGCTCGAATCGAGCGACGGGATCACGCCGAGCCCCGTGTAGAACCACGTGCGCTGCGCGAGCCAGCCGAGCAGCGCGAGCAGCGCAAGGCTCAGCACGAACGACACGAGCATGCGCTTCATCACGTGGCGCCGCTTGAAATGGCCGAGTTCGTGCGCGAGCACCGCCTCGATTTCCTGTCCGGACAGCCGCGCCAGCAGCGTATCGAAGAACACGATCCGCTTCGATGCGCCGAAGCCCGTGAAGTAGGCGTTGCCGTGCGCGGAGCGGCGGCTGCCGTCCATCACGAACAGGCCTTTCGCGGCGAAACCGCAGCGCTTCATCAGCGATTCGATCCGCGCGCGCAGCGCTTCGTCGGTCAGCGGCTCGAACTTGTTGAAGAGCGGCGCGATGAAGGTCGGATAGATCAGCAGCACGAGCATCTGGAACGCGACCCAGACGAGCCACGCCCACAGCCACCAGAGGCTGCCGGCCTGGTTCATCAGCCACAGCACGACGAACAGCAGCGGCAGCCCGAGTACGGCGCCGAGCAGCGTGTTCTTCAGCATGTCGGTGAAGAACAGCCGCTTCGTCATCCGGTTGAAGCCGAAGCGCTGCTCGATCCCGAACTGGCGGTAATACTCGAACGGCACGTCAATCGCGCCGGTGATCGCGAGCACGACGGCGACGAGCGCGACCTGCTGGCTGTAGCCGCGCCCGAACCAGCCGGTCAGCAGCGTGTCGAGCGCGCCGACGCCGCCCAGCAGCGTGAGCGCGACCAGCACGGCCGCGCTGACGACGATCTCGAGCATCGTCAGGCGCGTGCGCTCGACCGTATAGTCGGCCGCGCGCTGGTGCGCGCCGAGCGGCACCTTGGCGGCGAACTGCGCGGGCACGCGGTCGCGATGCGCGGCGACGAAGCGGATTTGCCGCGACGCGAGCCACAGTTTGGTGACGACCATCGCGAGCACGGCGCACGCGAAGAGCAGGGTGAACGAAAAGGGTGACATCGAAGGCGCCAAAGGGTTCTATGCGAGAATTATATGTTCTTGCGGACGGCGCCCGCAGAGGCGAGGCCGGCCGTCCGGACGGCGCCGCGCGCCGTCCGCCATTTTCCAGGATGACTCATGACCGATACCGCCGCTTCCGCCAGCCAGCCCGCACTCGTGCGCAACGAGTTGAACCTCGTCTGGCTCGACATGGAGATGACGGGCCTCGACCCGGATAACGACCGCATCATCGAGATCGCGGTCGTCGTGACCAACTCCACGCTCGAGATCGCCGTCGAAGGTCCCGTGTTCGCGATCCACCAGAGCGACGAAACGCTCGCGAAGATGGACGACTGGAACAAGTCGACGCACGGCCGCTCGGGTCTGATCGACCGCGTGCGCGCATCGACCGTGACCGAAGCGGAGGCCGCCGCGCAGCTGCAGGCCTTCCTCGCGCAATACGTGCCGCCCGGCAAGTCGCCGATGTGCGGCAACTCGATCTGCCAGGACCGCCGCTTCATGGCGCGCTGGATGCCGGAGCTCGAACGCTTCTTCCACTACCGCAACCTCGACGTCAGCACGCTGAAGGAGCTCTGCCGCCGCTGGCAGCCGGCGATCTACAAGGGGTTCCAGAAGCGCGCGATGCATACGGCGCTGGCCGACATCCACGAATCGATCGACGAGCTCAAGTACTATCGCCAGCATTTCCTGATTCCGGCGGCTTCCGCAGCCTCCACGGCCGCATCGGCGGGCGAGTCGGCGCCCGCCGCCTGAGCGGGCCGGCACGCGCTCAGCGCGGCGCGCGCTGCGCGCTTTTCGGGCGGAACGCCGCGACCACCGCGGCGTCGGTCTCGATGTACGGCCCGCCGATCAGGTCGATGCAGTAGGGCACCGCGGCAAAGATGCCGGGCACGGTCGACTTGCCGTCGGCATCGCGCAGCCCTTCGAGCGTTTCGCGGATCGACTTCGGCTGCCCGGGCAGGTTGATGATCAGCGCCGCGTGGTCGGCCGTCTCGCGGATCACCGCGACCTGCCGCGACAGGATCGCGGTCGGCACGAAGTTCAGGCTGATCTGCCGCATCTGTTCGCCGAATCCCGGCATTTCCTTCGTGGCCACCGCCAGCGTCGCCTCGGGCGTCACGTCGCGACGCGCGGGGCCCGTGCCGCCGGTTGTCAACACGAGATCGCAGCGCGCGACGTCGACGAGCTCCACGAGCGTCGCGGAGATCGTCGCCGCGTCGTCCTGGATCAGGCGCGTGTGCGCGCGCCACGGCGAGGTCAGCGCGGTGCCGAGCCATGCCTGCAGCGCCGGAATGCCCTGGTCTTCGTAGACGCCGGTGCTGGCGCGGTCGCTGATCGACACGAGGCCGACCACGAGCTCGTCGGGATGATTACGCTGCGTCGTCATCGTCGTCTCCGGCTTCGTCGGACGCCGTATCGTCGGTGTCGGGCGTGCCGCTCGCGGTCTTGATCCACTGGAACAGCTCGCGGAAGTAGCGCGGCGGCTTGCCGAGCTGCGCTTCCTTGCGCGCGTTGCGGATCAGCGTGCGGCCTTCCTGCACGTCGGCGTCCGGATATTGGCGAATGAATTCGGTCAGCGCCGCGTCGTCGGCGAGCAGCCGCTCGCGCGTGCGCTCGATCCAGTGCAGCCGCGCGGTCGCGGCCTTGTTCACGCCGCGCTGCGCGTCGAGTGCCGTGCGCAGCGCGGCCGTTTCGTCGTCGGTCAGCGAGCGCATCACGCGGCCGACGTACTGCAGCTGGCGGCGCTTGCCTTCGTGATCGGTGATGCGGCGCGCCTCGCGGACGGCGTCCGCGAGGTCTTCGGGCATCGGCATGCGCTTGAGCGCGTCTTTCGGCAGGTCGACGAGCGCCTGGCCGAGTTCCTGCAGCGCGTGCATTTCGCGCTTCAACTGGGATTTGCTGGGGCGATCGTAGCCGTTGTCGACGTCGTCGTCGGCATGCTCGATCGGCTGGATTCGGGTTTTGCGGTTCATGGGCGGCATTGTATCGCGGCGCGCATGCGCCCAGCTTGTCGGTATCCGGCCCCGGACCTTGCTATGATCGCGGGATACGCAACATTTTGACCATGCGGGCGGCCTGCCCGCCACCGGATATCACGACGATGGCAGCCAATCTCGACGTACAAGCGCGCTACTTCCCGCACACGCAGGATCAGCTCAAAGAAATCGCCTCGGACATCCTTCGCCATGCGAAGGCACTCGGCGCGACCGACGCGGCGACCGAAATCTCCGAAGGCGACGGCCTGTCCGTCTCGGTGCGTCGCGGCGAGGTCGAGACGATTGAGCACAATCGCGACAAGATGGTCGGCGTGACGGTGTTCATCGGCAAGAAGCGCGGCAACGCGAGCACGTCCGATTTCTCGCCGGCCGCCATCAAGGATACGGTCGCCGCGGCCTACAACATCGCGCGCTTCACGGCCGAGGACGACGCGGCCGGCCTCGCCGAAGCCGAGCTGCTCGAGACCGATCCGCGCGATCTCGATCTCTATCACCCGTGGGCGCTGTCGGCCGACGAGGCCGTCGACATCGCGCGCCGCGCGGAAGACGCCGCGTTCGCGGTCAGCCCGCAGATCCGCAATTCGGAAGGCGCGAGCGTGTCCGCGCAGCATTCGCAGTTCGTGCTCGCGACGTCGCGCGGCTTCCTCGGCGGCTATCCGTACTCGCGTCACTACATCGCGTGCGCGCCGATCGCGGGCAGCGGCCGTCACATGCAGCGCGACGACTGGTACACGTCGAAGCGCAGCGCGGCCGACCTCGCCGCGCCGGAAGCGGTGGGCCGCTATGCCGCGGAGCGTGCGCTCGCACGCATGGGTGCGCGTCGCCTCGACACGCGCAAGGTGCCCGTGCTGTTCGAAGCACCGCTCGCGGCCGGTCTGCTCGGCGCGTTCGTGCAGGCAGTGAGCGGCGGCGCGCTGTACCGGAAGACGTCGTTCCTCGTCGACAGCCTCGGCAAGCCGGTGTTCGCGCCGCACGTGCAGATCGTCGAGGATCCGCACGTGCCGCGCGCGATGGGCAGCGCGCCGTTCGACGAAGAGGGCGTGCGCACGCGCTCGCGCAGCGTCGTGAAGGACGGCGTCGTCGAAGGCTATTTCCTGTCGACGTATTCGGCGCGCAAGCTCGGCACGCAGACCACCGGCAACGCCGGCGGCTCGCACAACCTCGCGCTGCGCAGCTCGAACACGCAGCCGGGCGACGATTTCGACGCAATGCTGAAGAAGCTCGGCACGGGTCTGCTGCTGACCGAACTGATGGGGCAGGGCGTGAACTACGTGACCGGCGATTATTCGCGCGGCGCGGCGGGCTTCTGGGTCGAGAACGGTGTGATCCAGTACCCGGTCGAGGAGATCACGGTCGCGAGCACGCTGCAGGAAATGTTTCGGCACATCGTCGCGATCGGGGCGGATTCGATCGTGCGCGGCACGAAGGAAACCGGCTCGGTGCTGATCGAGCAGATGACGATCGCCGGCCAGTAAGCACGGCACTGCGCCGCGTCGGCGGCGCGCTCGGACGAAAAAAAACCGATCGGCGCGAGCCGGTCGGTTTTTTTCATGGGGCGGTACGTATCAGCCGCGCTTGCGTGCGTAGACGACGAATGCGTAACCGAACGTGTTCGGCGCGGCAGCCTGATGCGCATCGCGCGACACTTCCTGCCACTGGGCGGGATCGGGCGCCGGAAACGATGCGTCGCCTTCGAAATCGGCATCGATCTCGGTGACGATCAGCTTGTCCGCCTGGGCGAGGCCTTCCGCATACAGTTGCGCGCCGCCGATCAGGAATGCTTCCGCGGCACCGTCGCGCGCGGCGAGCGCGAGCGCATCGGCAAGCGACGTGACGGTGTCGCAGCCGTCGAAGCGGCGCGACGCGTCGCGCGTGACGACGATGTTGCGGCGGCCCGGCAGCGGACGGCCGATCGACTCGTGCGTCTTGCGTCCCATCACGATCGGCGCGCCCATCGTCGTGCGCTTGAAGAACGCGAGGTCTTCGGGAAGTTTCCAGGGCAGCTGGTTGTCGCGGCCGATGATGCCGTTGCGGGCGCGCGCGACGATCAGGGTCAACGTCGTCATGAAGGTCGGAGAGAGGAAGAACCGGAATGGCGCCGATTCTACCGGAACGGGCGCGCCTCCTCGCGGCGCGCTGCGCCTGCGTGCGGACAAAAAAATGCCCGCCGGGGGACGGGCTCGAAACCGTTGCATCGCCGAGGTGGCGATGTCGATCGATCGTGTTGCCGATACCGGACAGACGATCGATACGCAATCCTGATCGACTGCCGTGCAATCGGCGCCGACGTTTCATTGGTGCACGTTGCTTTCCGCACCTTCATGCATCGCGTGCTGGACGTCGGACGGCTGCGGCGCGGGCAGCGGCGTCGGCAACGGCGCGGGCGGCCCGATTTCATCCCAAAGCGTCACCGAGATCTTGCCGGCCGGCACCGGCCGCGGCGCCGACACCGCGATGATCCCCGCGCCGTCGTGTGTCGGCATGCCGGGCGCCGCGTCACGTCGCCAGGTGTCGTGTGCGGGGCGCGCGCTTTCGTCCGCGTGCGCGGGTGCGAACGCATACGCGGCGGCAATCGCGAGCGGAATGAAAGAATGTAAAAGGCGTTTTTGCATGGCCGCTCTCCCTGTTATTCGCTATTCAGCGAAATGCATGCCATCGCGGCGAGAGCGTTGTCGCGACGGGCATGCGCGTACGCGTGTCGCGAATGACGCGGGAAGAAGCGCGAAAAATGTTTCAGTCGTGAAACGACGGGGCTCCGGAATACTGCGGATTCAATCGCTGCGCATCCGGGACGACAATCGGCGCGTGTGTCGATGTCGAACGCTTCACTGCGCATGTGCTATGTGCAGATGATTGATCGATCGAAATCCTGAGCAGTCGGCCGGATCGACACATGCGCCGACACGGCTGCATGCCGTTCGACGGCTGTAACGGAGACCATCCGACAACAACGATCTGGACGCCAGACAAGCGCCATTATGCGAGGCCTGCTGTTGCCGCGCATCGGGCCGGGCCCGATTCGAATTTTTCGCACGTGACGTGCGTGCGCGGCAATCGTTACACGGTGGACGAACGGGGTGAGCATATGGGAGCCGAGCAGCGGCATGTGATCTATTATTCGCGCGAGCCGGACGACGCATTGCGCGGTCATTTCGACGACTGCGGCTGGCGCGTCGATCTCGCGGAGACCGTACGCGACGTACGGCGCGTCGTGCAACAGGGCGTCGCCACCGCAGGATTCCTCGATTTCTCGCCGGGCTTCAAGCCCGCGGAGCTGCGCGAGCTGGAGTCGTGCCTGAGCATCCAGCACGTCGGCTGGATCGCGGCCACGTGTCGCGGCCAGCTGCAGGACCCGATGCTGCGGCATGTGATCCGCGATTACTGTTTCGACTATGTGACGATGCCGTACGAGACCGCGCGCATCGTGGAAACGGTCGGGCATGCGCACGGCATGATTGCACTGAGCGATCCGGTCGCGTCCGGCGGGCGCGGCGAAGGCGAGATGGTCGGCACGTGCGACGCGATGCTCGCG
The DNA here is from genome assembly GCF_052683555.1 of Burkholderia sp. BC1. Taxonomy (NCBI): domain Bacteria; kingdom Pseudomonadati; phylum Pseudomonadota; class Betaproteobacteria; order Burkholderiales; family Burkholderiaceae; genus Burkholderia; species Burkholderia sp. BC1. The sequence goes on along the minus strand of NZ_JBQYLP010000028.1, from coordinate 64,445 downwards.
TTGTTCAAGACGATCCGGCGCGTCGCGATGACCGACGCGCCGGTTTTCATTTCCGGCGAATCGGGTACCGGCAAGGAACTCACGGCCGTTGCGATTCACGAACGCTCGGCGCGTGCGCACGCGCCGTTCGTCGCGATCAATTGCGGCGCGATTCCGGCGACGCTGCTGCAGGCCGAACTGTTCGGCTACGAGCGCGGCGCATTCACGGGCGCGAACCAGCGCAAGATCGGGCGTGTCGAAGCCGCGAACAGCGGCACGCTGTTTCTCGACGAGATCGGCGATCTGCCGCTCGAGAGCCAGGCGAGCCTGCTGCGCTTCCTGCAGGAAGGGAAGATCGAACGGCTCGGCGCGCATGCGTCGGTGCCGGTCGACGTGCGCGTGATCTGCGCGACGCACGTCGACATGGAGACAGCGCTGCGCGAAGGCCGGTTCCGCGAGGATCTGTTTCATCGTCTCTGCGTGCTGAAGATCGAGGAACCGCCGCTGCGCGCGCGCGGCCGCGATATCGAGGTGCTCGCGCGCCACATGCTCGAGCGTTTCAAGGGCGACGCGCATCGTCGCCTGCGCGGGTTCTCGCCCGATGCGATCGCGGCGCTGTACGGCTATGCGTGGCCCGGCAACGTGCGCGAGCTGATCAACCGCGTGCGGCGCGCGATCGTGATGTCGGAAGGCCGGACGATCACGGCGGCCGATCTCGAGCTGAACGACTATGCGGCGCTCGCGCCGGTGTCGCTCGTCGAGGCGCGCGAAGCGGCCGAGCGGCAGGCGATCGAGCAGGCGCTGCTGCGGCATCGCGGCCGTTTCGCGGACGCCGCGCGCGAACTGGGCGTGTCGCGCGTGACGCTGTATCGGCTGATGTGTGCGCACGGGATGCGCGACCGCGGCGACACGCTCGCGCCGCTTTCGCCGCCGCCGCCGGAGCTTCCTCGCCACGCTTGCTAAAATCTGCGGGTACGGCCGCCCTCGCGGCCGAAGGAACCCGCATGAAACAGTATCTCGACCTCGTTCGCACCATCCTCGACACCGGCACCTGGCAGGAGAACCGCACGGGCATCCGCACCATCAGCATGCCGGGCGCGATGTTGCGGTTCGACCTGCAGCAGGGCTTCCCGGCCGTCACGACGAAGAAACTGGCGTTCAAGTCCGCGATCGGCGAGCTGATCGGCTTTCTGCGCGCATCGCGCAGCGCGGCCGATTTCCGCGCGCTCGGCTGCAAGGTCTGGGACGCCAACGCGAACGAGAACGCGCAATGGCTCGCGAATCCGTACCGGCAGGGCGTCGACGATCTGGGCGACGTCTACGGCGTGCAGTGGCGCCAGTGGCCGGGCTACAAGGTGCTCGACGCGCACGCGGACGCGCAGCTCGCCGACGCGCAGCGCCGCGGCTTCCGGATCGTCACGCGCTTCGACGAGGACGGCGCGCAGAAGGTGCTGCTGTACAAGGCGATCGATCAGCTGCGTCAGTGTCTCGACACGATCATGGAGAATCCCGCCGATCGACGCATTCTGTTTCATGCGTGGAATCCGGCCGTCCTCGACCAGATCGCGCTGCCGGCCTGCCATCTGCTGTACCAGTTCCTGCCGAACGTCGCGAAGCGCGAAATCTCGCTGTGCCTCTATATCCGCAGCAACGACGTCGGGCTCGGCACGCCGTTCAATCTGACCGAAGGCGCGGCGCTGCTGTCGCTCGTCGGCCGGTTGACGGGCTATACGCCGCGCTGGTTCACCTACTTCATCGGCGATGCGCATATCTACGAGAATCAGCTCGACATGCTGCAGCAGCAGCTCAAGCGCGAGCCGTACGAAAGCCCGCGGCTCGTGATCGCCGATCGCGTGCCGGAATACGCGAAGACTGGCGTCTACGAGCCGGAATGGCTCGAACGCGTCGAGCCGTCGGATTTCTCGCTGGTCGGCTACCGGCACCATGAGCCGCTGACCGCGCCGATGGCGGTCTGACGGCCCCGCAGCCGGCTCGGCCGTTCCGCGCGGCAATGACGAAGGCCCGACCGGTGTATGCCGGTCGGGCCTTCGTCGTTTGGGCGGGCGCGCCACTCAGTGTCGGCGCTGTTCGTCGCCGTGCGGCGGGTTGGCGGGATGCGGCGCCTCCGCGTGCGGGGCCGGCTGCGGACGCGGCTCGATATGCGGTGCGGGCATCGGCGCGCGCTGTTCGACATGCGGTGCAGGCATCGGCGGATGCGATTCCATGCGCGGTGCAGGCGGCTGCGGGCGCGGCATCTCGCGCGGCACCGCAGGCGGCCGGAATTCGTTCGCGCGCGGCGGGGCGGCTTCGTGGTGCGGCGCCGGTTGCGCGAATTCGCGCTGCGGTCGCGGTGCCGGCACGGCGCGTTCCGGCTGCGGCTGGGGCTGCGCGTGACGGGCCGGTTCACGGAAGTCGGGGCGCGGTTGCGGGATCTGCGCCGTTTGAAGCGGCGGTTGCGTTGACGTGCGCGGGGCTTCGCGCCGCGTGATCGACTGCTCTGGCGCCTGACGCGCGTCGGGCACACGCTGCGCCTGAGGCGGCTGCGTGACGCCGTGTATCGGCGGCGTCGCGTGCTCGCCCGCGCCCGGCAGCGCAGCCGTAGCGGCCGGCGCCGGAGTCGGGCGCTGACGCGCGAGCGGCGTATGCGGCTGCATCCACGCGGGCTCCTGCCGCGCAGCGGTGGGCTGTCCGCCATGCGCGGCGTCGATCACGCCCGCCGCTGTCGCGGGCGGATGCGGGACCGCTCCAGCGCCGGCGAGCGCTGCGCGCGCCTGCGCGTTGCCGGGCGCGTGCGCGGCGGCGCCGTTCGCCGCAGGCGGCATGGCGCGTCCGTCGACCGCCGGTCTCGCGCCGTTCGGTCCGTTCGATGCGTTCGGTCCATGCGGTCCGACGAATGCAACGGCGCCCGGCACACCGGGCCGTCCCGCCTGAGGCGGCATCGGCGCCGCCGTCGCGTTGCGCGGCGCCGGATGCACGAGCGGACCGTGCGGATTCACGAGTTGCACGTTGCGCATCGCCCATGCGCCCGTGTGCGCGGCGCCCGGCACGCGCACGGGCCGCGCCGCGTAATCGGGCGGCACGCTCGTCTTCGCGATCGGCGTGCCGGCGCCCGGCACGTGTTCGCCCCTGCGCGCCAGATGCGCGGCCGCCAGATCGCGATACGCGGCCGGTACGGCCGGATTGCGCGTCGCGACGAACGGATGCTGTCCGATCGCGGCGGGCGGCCGATAGCTCGCGGTACGCAGGCCGCCCGTGAAGCTTTGCCGCACCGGCGCAATGCCCGGCGTGCCGGGCACCACGTGCGCATTGCGCCATTGCCGCGGATCGACGTGCTGCGCAAAGCGCGCGACCGGCTGGCCGTGCACGAACGCGGTCGCGGGCACGGCGGCGATCGCATGCGGCGCGCCGAAATTGACGTACGTGTTGTGCACGTTCGTCACGTTCACGGTGTTGTTCACGGTGATCCGGTTCACGACGATGTTCCGGTTCACGCGTTCGTAGTAGTGCGGACTCCAGCCGCCCCAGGCCGGATGCCACGGCTCGCCCGGCCCGAGCGCGAACCACGCGCAGCCGGCCGCGGCGACGCCGCCGACCGTCAGCGCGACGCTCCAGTCGGGCCCGTCGCCGCCGCCGACGAACGCGACGAGCGCCGGCGCATAGGCAGGCGGCGCGCTGACGGCCGTCGGCCCCGGCACCCACGCCCAGCGATCGTCGACGTAGGCCCAGCGCCAGTAGTGATAGGGCGCGAAGCCCCACGGCGCGTCGTCGACCCAGGTCCAGCCCCATGGCGCCTGCCAGATCCAGTGACCGTCGTGATATGGCGCCCAGTCGGCCGGCGTGTCGTTCGGCATCCAGACGGGGCCGTACGCCGGCGTGTCGCGCCACGTGCCGTTCGCGTCGAGGTCCTGATAGCCGGGGATGTCGCGCGACACGTAGCGGGCCGACACCGACCGGTCCTCGGCCGCGTCGCGGCCCGCGGCCCACCGGTCGAGCGCGTCGGGCGGCGGCGCGGCCGACTGCTGCGCGATCTGCAGGTCGGTGCCGGTAAACACGGCCTGTTGCCCGGCGGAGAGCGGATATTGGCCGTTGCTGCCGTAGACGGTCGCGCTGCCGCTGCGCACCGTGACGGTCGTGCTTGCGCCGTCGGGCGCGACGTCGACGCGGTAATCGCCCGGCGCCGTGATGCCGAGCGCGAGGTTCGGCGTATCGATTTCGTACGACGTGCCGGCCGGCAGCGCGCGCACGTGCGTTGAGAGCGTGCCGAGGCCGACCTTCAGCTGCGTCGTCGAATCGTCGAGGTTCAGCACCGACAGGCTCGTCGAGGCGCCGAGCCGCACCGCGGTCGAGCCGATGTGGAGCTCCGAGCGGGCGCCCGCATCGTTCCAGAGCTGATCGCCGGTCGTGAGCGGCCGGTTCACCGCCGCATACGACCATGCGTCGGTGCCGGCCGGCTCGGTCGTCACCGCGCCGGACAGATAGTTGAGCCGCGCGACGCGACCGGGCGGGTCGCCGGCGGACGGCTGCGCAGCCGCCGCATACGGTGCGGGTGCGGCCGTCTGCGCGAAAACGGGCGGCAGCGCGGCGAGCGCCGCGACGGCGAATAGCGTGACGCGCGTGGTGCGCTTGGGCGCGAACAGGAATGCCATGGTGAGCGATGGTCGTGATGTCGGCACGTCGATTCGTGCCGCTCGATTCACGATATCCGCTCGACCTGTTTCAGTGCGCGGCGTTTTGTAAGTCCGATCGGCGGCGATGTAACAAAACCTGTCCATCGCGCCTCGTTGTCGTGCGCCTGCAATGTGCGCGTCAGCCGGTCGTCAGCCAGGCGTCGAGCGCCTGTTGTCCGGGCACCGTCACGCGCAGCACGCGCGGGCGCGAGGTGCGCTCGACCCAGCCGTGCGCGCAGAAGCTGTCGAGCATCGCGGCGCCGAGCGCGCCGCCCAGATGCGCGCGGCGCTCGCTCCAGTCCAGGCACTCGCACGCGAAGCGGCGCCGCCGCGCGCGCTGCTGCGCGACGTCGATGCCCCAGCGCGCGAGCGCCTGCGCGCCGAGTTCGGTCGTCTCGATCGCGTCGCCGTTTGCGTGCAGCCAGCCGCGCGCGTTCAGACTGTCGAAGATGCGCACCGCGAGTTCGCCCGCCATGTGGTCGTAGCAGGTGCGCGCGTAGCGCAGCTCGGCCGGCACCGTGCGCGAGGGCGGCGGCACCGGCCGGTGCGGCGCGGCCGCGCGCGCGACGTTCGCGAGCGCTTCGAGCGATGCCGCGATGTCGGCCGAGGCGAGCCGGTAGTAGCGGTGCCGGCCGCGCACCTCGAGGGCGAGCAGGCCGCCTTCGGTCAGCCGCGCGAGATGCGCACTGGCCGCGGACGGCGACAGCCCCGCGATCAGCGTCAGTTCGCCGGCCGGCCGCGCGCTGCCGGCCATCAGCGCCCACAGCATCGCCGCGCGGCCCGGGTCGGCCAGCAGCGCGCCGATGCGGTTCAGGCCCGGAAAATGGTGATCGTCGTGGTCGCTCATCGTCGTCTCTCGTCCGGGAATGATTCGCAGTGTAGGCGCTGCCGGCACTCGATGTTTCGGGCCCGGCTGAAATGTCGATGCGGCCCGACGCAGCGGCACAGCCGCCGACAGCGGTCGACCGGCGCGGCGCGGATCCGCAGCGGCAGCCGCGCCGCGCGTAGAATGGGCGAACGCGGCGGCAGCGGGCCGCCGCGATCCGACACGATGCAACGATGAAGACGTTTTTCTGTCTGCTGGCGGCCGCGCTCGTGTGCGCCGCGTGCGCGCAGGGCGGCGCCGCCGAGCAAGGCGGCAGCCTGGAAATGTACGGGACGATCGATCAGGGCGTGACGGTCCGCTATTGAGGGCTGCGTGGCGCGGCGCGTTGTCGCAGTGCAACGTATAATCGCGCCGTTACAGCGCCGCTGTTGCCTGGAGTTAAACGATGTCCCACTCGTCCCCCGTTCCGGCTCCCCTCGACCGCAACGAAACCGTATTCCGCTTCCTCGCCGAACCGTCGTCCGTGAACTTCGGCGGCAAGGTGCACGGCGGCGCGCTGATGAAATGGATCGACGAGGTCGCGTATGCATGCGCGGCGGTCTGGTCGAGCCGCTACTGCGTGACGGTCAGCGTCGGCAACATCCGCTTTCAGCGTCCGATCCTCGTCGGCAATCTCGTCGAGCTGAAGGCGCGTGTCGTCGCGACCGGGCGCACCAGCATGCACATTCACGTGTCCGTGCATGCCGGCGATCCGAAGGGCGGCGTACTGCGTCAGACGACCGATTGTCTCGTCGTGTTCGTGGCCGTCGACGAGAACGGCAATCCGCTGCCGGTGCCGACGTTCGTGCCCGAAACCGACGAGCAGAAGCGTCTCGCGAAATACGCGATGGACGTGCGCGCGGCACTCGACAAGATCGTCGAGATGAAGCCGGAAGAGGTCGCGAAGGGCGAAGTGTGACGACGCGGGGGCGCGTGCGCCCCCGTTTGCATCGCGCCGCGCGGGCCGACGCTCAGCGTGTGCCGACCATCTGCTCCGGCCTGACCCACTCGTCGAATTCCGCCTCGGTCAGATAGCCGAGCGCCAGCGCGGCGGCCTTCAGCGTCGTCCCTTCCTTGTGCGCCTTTTTCGCGATCTGCGCGGCCTTGTCGTAGCCGATGTGCGGATTGAGCGCGGTCACGAGCATCAGCGATTCATTCAGCAGCAGATCGATGCGCGCGCGGTTCGGCTCGATGCCCACCGCGCAGTGATCGTTGAAGCTCTGCGCGCCGTCCGCGAGCAGCCGCACCGATTGCAGCACGTTGTGCGCGATCATCGGCCGGAACACGTTCAGCTCGAAATTGCCGCTTGCGCCGCCGACGTTCACCGCGACGTCGTTGCCGAACACCTGGCAGCACAGCATCGTCACGGCTTCCGACTGCGTCGGATTGACCTTGCCCGGCATGATCGAGCTGCCGGGCTCGTTTTCGGGAATCGACAGTTCGCCGAGCCCGCAGCGCGGGCCGCTCGCGAGCCAGCGCACGTCGTTCGCGATCTTCATCAGGCCCGCCGCGACGGTCTTCAGCGCGCCGTGCGCGAACACCAGCGCGTCGGCGGCCGCCATCACCTCGAACTTGTTCGGCGCGGTGACGAACGGCAGCTTCGTGAGGCGACCGATCTCGCCGGCCACGCGCGCCGCGAATTCGGGATGCGCGTTCAGCCCGGTGCCGACCGCGGTGCCGCCGAGCGCGAGCTCGTACAGATGCGGCAGCGCCGATTCGACATGCCGGATGCCCTGGTCGAGCTGCGCGACGTAGCCCGAGAATTCCTGGCCGAGCGTGAGCGGCGTCGCGTCCTGCAGGTGCGTGCGGCCGATCTTCACGATGTCGGCGAACGCCTTCGACTTTGCGTCGAGCGTCGCGCGCAGCGTGCGCAGCGCGGGCAGCAGATGGTTGACGATCGCGTACGCGGCCGCGACGTGCATCGCGGTCGGGAACACGTCGTTCGACGACTGGCCGCGGTTGACGTCGTCGTTCGGATGAACCTTGCGCGCTTCGCCGCGCTCGCCGCCCATCAGCTCGCTCGCGCGGTTCGCGATCACCTCGTTCAGGTTCATGTTGGTCTGCGTGCCGGAGCCCGTCTGCCAGACCGCGAGCGGGAATTCGCGCGCATGCTTGCCGGCGATGATCTCGTCGGCCGCGGCGATGATCGCCTGCGCCTTGTCGTCGGCGAGCACGCCGAGCGACTGGTTCACGGCCGCCGCCGCGCGCTTGACGATCGCCAGCGCATGAATCAGCTCGGGCGACTGCTTTTCCGTCGAGATCCGGAAATTCTGCAGCGAGCGCTCGGTTTGCGCGCCCCAGAGCCGGTCGGCCGGGACGGCGATCTCGCCGAACGTGTCGCGTTCCATCCGGACTGCTTCGTTCATGATGCACTCCTCGAGAAAAGGGGAAGGCCGCGCGGCGCGCGGCGAGGGCGTATCGTGAGGCGTGTGGGTGTTCAGGCGACAAGCATAGCGCCGGCCGCGATTTCGCGTCGTGTCGCGCTCAGCGCGCGGCGCTCGCCAGCGACGCGCTCTTCAGATGGAAGCGCCACGCCATCAGCGCGGCGACGCTCGCGAGGCCGGCCGCGAGCCCCCACCACAGGCCGCGCGCGCCGAGTCCGGCATGGAACGCGAGCCAGTAGCCGGTCGGAAAGCCGATTCCCCAGTAGCCGAAGGTTGCCGCGAGCATCGGGATGCGCGTGTCCTTGAGCCCGCGCAACGCGCCCGACGCGACGGTCTGCATCCCGTCGACGATCTGGAACACCGCGGCGATGCCGAGCAGCGACGCGGCGAGCGCGACCGTGCCGGCGTTCGCCGGATCGTCGAGATGCAGGTACAGCCCGACGATCGTGTGCGGCGCGACGATCATCACGAGGCCGGACAGCGACATGAAGGCGACGCCGAGCCCGAGCGCGACGAAGCCCGCATGGCGTGCGGCGACCGGCTCGCCGGCGCCGACCCAGTAGCCGACGCGCACGTTCGCCGCCTGGCCGATCGCGAGCGGCACCATGAACGACACCGATGCGACGTTCAGCGCGATCTGGTGCGCGGCGAGCGACGTCGCGCCGAGCACGCCGACCGTCAGCCCCGTCGCGAGGAACAGCGTCGATTCGACCCCGTAGGTGATCGCGACGGGCCAGCCGATCCCGATCAGCTCGCCCATCACCGGCAGCTTCGGGCGCGCGGCCGTCACGAAATGGCGAAAGCGCTGGCGCCCGTGCAGCAGCCAGATCAGCGCGAGCGCGGTCAGCCAGATCGTGATCGTCGTCGCGACGGCCGAACCGAGAAAGCCGAGCCGCGGCAGCCCGAATGCGCCGTGAATCAGTCCGTAGTTCAGCACGCCGTTCACGCCGACGCCGCCGATCGATACCCACAGCAAGCGGCGTGCCGCGCCGATCGCGGGCAGGAACGCGCGCATGAGGCCGACGCCGATCAGGCTGCCGAGTGCCGCGAAGCGCAGGATGCCCGTGTACTGGCCGACGTGGTGCGCGAGCGCCGGCGGTTCGTGGAACATCAGCAGGATCGGTTCGGCGAGCGACAGCGCGACGATCGCCGGAATCGCGAGCAGCACCGAGAGCACGAAGCCGGTCCAGTAGATGTGCGGCACGCGGTCGTCGGCCTGCGCGCCGCGCGCATGCGCGACGCTGACGCTGACCGACGACAGCACACCCTGCAGTACGGTGACGATCACGAAGAAGAAGTTCGCGCCGAGGCCGCCGGCCGCGAGCGAATCGGGGCCGAGCGAGCCGAGCAGCACCGTGTCGGTGACGCTCATCGCCATCTGCGAGAGCTGAGCGATCGCGAGCGGTGCGGCGAGGCGCGCGGTATCGGCGGCGTGACGGGACAGGGACGGCGGCGCGGCGGCCGTCCGCGTAAGACCGGAATGCGACATGGAGAGGGCGCTCGCGCGAGTGCGGGCCCGCGCTGCCTGTATTTATTTTGAGAGACGGCTAGCTTACGGCTTTATTCGCACGGTGTCGAACGTGCGCGGCGATGGCCATGTCGCAGACAGGGGGAACGCTACGCGCCGCCGTGCACGGCGATGCGCGTATCGCCGAACAGCACGACCTGGCCTGCGCGAATCTTGCAGGTCTTGCGCAGCTCGACCGCGCCGTCGACTTTCACCGCGCCGGACGCGACGATCATCTTCGCGGTGCCGCCGCTGTCGGCGAGGCCGGTGATCTTCAGAAGGTTGTGCAGCTCGACGTAGTCGCCGGTCAGCGTGAAATCCAGATTGGGCATGACGAGAGTGCGCGCGATGCGCGGGAGGAATCGCCCCGCATCATACGGCACCGCGCGCCGGCGCGCGAGCGGGCCGGATGTGAGCGAGTGTGAGCGATTCGTCAGCAAATGAAACCGTGGGTAACAGTCTGAGAGATTGCAGAACCGGCCGCATCGGCCGCGTGTCTCTCGCGTTACCTGCTGCATGTTTTCGCAGCGGGCGACGCGACGGATCGCACCGACGCGGTTCGCGCCCACAACTCTTGAGGAGGATTGTCATGTCCAAGATTCGTACGATGCTGATCGGTGCCGCGCTGACGGCGTTCGCCACTTCGGCTGCCTTTGCCCAGACGGGTACGGCTGCGCAGGGCACGGCCGGCGCTGGCGCGCAGACGCAGGCGCCGGGCGCCGGAATGGGGGCGGCTGCAGGTGCCGGCGTAGGGACGGGCGCAGGTACCGGCACAGGCACCGGCGCTGCGGCAGGTACGCAGGGCGGCGCCGGCATGAGCGGGTCGGGTAACGCGGTCGGCGGTGCGACGGATTCGGTCGGCGCAGCGGCGAACGGCGCGAACGACACGACCGGGTCGGCCGTTCATTCGACGAAGAAGCACATGAAGCACACCGCGAAGTCGGCCAAGCATCGCGCGGGCTCGACGAACTCGAAGGTCGGCGATGCGGCAACCGAAGGCGCCGGCGTTCAGGGCGGTGCGTCGGCGGGCGCCGGCTCGCAGTAAGCCGGCGATCGCGGCTCGCCGCGCGGCGCTCGTCCCTGACGGCGCGCCGTGACGGCGCTCACCGGGCGGCCCGGTTCGCGTCGATGCGGACCGGGCCGCCCGTTTCGTTGGCGAGGCGCGAACTCAGGGCCGGCGCTGGCCGTGCTCCGGCCCCTGCGCGGGCCGCGCGGCGGCCGGCGTGAACACGCTGCGCAGCCACGCGGCGAGCCGCGCGAAGATGTCGTACGGCTCGTCGACGAAGATTTCCGGTTTCAGCAGCCGCAGGTATTCCATGATCTGCTGTGCTTCCTGCTTCTGGAACGAACCGTGCGAGAGGCCGAGCCGCAACAGCCCGCGCAGTTCGCCGAGCTTGTCGCGCGCGGCGCTGCCGACGCTCATCTCGCACGCGAGCTTCGCTTCGTAGATCCGCTGCCGCAGCGATTCCGCGAGCCGCCAGGCGGGCGTCTGCATCATCTCCTCGAGCGTGCGGATGTCGTGCACCGCGCCTTTGATCTGCGCGGCGAGCGGGTCGACCATCGACGCGTCGGCCTGCGCTTCCGCGACGATCGCCTTCGCCCAGTCGCGGCAGGCCTTCGCGAGCTCGTCCGGCGTCCACTCGGCGCGCGATGCGAATCCGAAACCGTATTCGCCGGCCTGCCGCATCAGGATCGCGACGACGTCCGGAAATTCCTTGTCGAGCGTGCGCTTCGCCCAGGCGTACTGGCCGCCTTCGAGCATGCGCTGCACCGCGTGCTCGGTCAGCGGCGTCATGTTGTCGAGCAGCTTCGCGCGCAGGAAATCCTCGAACGACGGCGTCGCGAAATGCGGGTCGAGTTTCAGCGATACGCGCAGGAACGCATCGTAGTCCTTGCGCAGCGACGCGACGGTGTCGTCCTTCAGGGAAAGGGTGATCTGGCCCATGAATCGTCTCGATGGCGGCCCACGCGCGCGGCGGCCGACGCGGCTGCCGCTGCCGGCGCTGCGTCGACGGGCCGGTTCGTGCGGAGGCCGATGGCGGGTCTTCACCCGCTATATCGACACGTACGGCGAAAACTTGAGCGCGTCGCGTCGAACGCGCGATCGCGCGCGCCGGCGCGGCCGCTAGGCGCCCGCCCAGTGCGGCAGCACGATGCCTTGCCAGACGAAGAACACGGCCAGGCCGACCGCGATCGTCACGAGCGGGCGGCGCGTGGTCGCCGACACGAGCACCGCGGCCAGCGCGCCGACGAGCTGCGGGTTGCGCCACGTCAGCTCGGCCGCACGGCCGTGCGGCGACACCGTCATCGGCACGATGATCGCGGTCAGCACGGTGACGGGGACGAAGCCGAGCGCCGTGCGCACGAGCGGCGGGAAGGTCAGCCGCTCGCCGAACAGGAACAGCGTCGTGCGGATCGCGTAGGTAATGACGGCCATCCCGAGGATCAGCAGCGCGTAGCTCACGATGCGGCCTCCGAGCGCGAGCCGGCCCGCGTGCGCTCGTGCCGCAGCGTCAGCAGCACGCCGATCGCGACGCCGACCGCGACCGCGCCGAGCAGTCCGAGCTTGTACGGCCATCCTTGCCAGAAATACGCGAGCGTGCCGGCCGTTGCGGCCGCCGCGAGATAGCGCAGCGTGCCGAGCTGCGGGACGACGATCGCGATGAAGGTCGCCGCCATCGCGAAGTCGAGGCCGAGCGACTGCAGGCCCGGGAACGCGGCGCCGAAGCCGATGCCGGCGAGCGTCCATACCTGCCAGTTCAGGTACATCGCGAGCCCGGAGCCGAAGAAGTAGTGGGGGCCGATCGCGCCGGGCGGGAAATGCCGGTAGTGCGCGTACGCGACGGCGAACACTTCGTCGGTCATCAGCGCGCCGAGCGTCGCGCGCCAGCGCAGCGGCAGATGCGCGACGTACGGCGCGAGCGTCGCGCTATAGAGCAGATGGCGCAGGTTCACGATGAACGTCGTCGCGAGCACGACGACGAAGCTCGCGCTGCCGGCGATCAGGCCGAGCGCGATGAACTGCGCGGAGCCGGCGAAGACGGCGAGCGACATCAGCGCGCCGTGCCAGGCGGCGAGCGGGCCGCCGCTGACGAGCGTGCCGAAGATCACGCCGAACGGCGCGGCGCCGATCATCATCGGGATCGTGTCGCGCGCGCCGTCGAGCCATTCGTTGAGCGGCCGGCGTGCGGCCGGGCGCGGTGTCGGGGATGCGGGTGGTGTCTCCATGTCGGCGAGGATAGCGGTCGTGCGCGCGGCCGGCTTGTACGTTCTTGCGCCGGCGCGCTCGCGTGCGGGCGCAACGGCCGTGCCCGCAGTCGTCGAGCGAGTGCGACCATGAAGAGGCGAGGCGGCCGGCCGCGCGTTTACCGCGCCTGCCAGCGTCCCGGCGGCACGCCGAACATCCGCTTGAAATGCCGCGTGAAGTGGCTCTGGTCGACGAAACCGCTGGCGGCCGCGACGTCGGCGACCGGTACGCCGGCGCGCAGCGGCGCGAGCGCGCGCTGCAGCCGCAGCTGGTTGCGCCACGCATGCGGCGGCATCCCGGTCGCGCGCGTGAACAGGCGCGCCGCGTGAAACGGCGACAGCCCGGCCGCCTGCGCGACCTCGTCGAGCGTGACGGTGGCCGTCAGATCGGCCGCGAGCCGCTCGCGCATCACGTCGACGCGCGGTTCGTCGGCGGCGAGCGGGGCGGGGCGCGGCCGCGTGTCCGCGTGCCGCACGATCAGCGTCGACAGCGCGTCGAGCATCGCCGTTTCCGCGGCGAGCGGATCGTAGGCGCGTGCGGCGTGGGGCGGCCGTACGTCGGTGTCCTCGCTGTAGCCGGCCCACGCGTCGCGCGCACGCGCGGCTGCCGTGCTGCCGGCTTCCATCATCCGGTGCGCGCACGCGAGGCGCGCGGCGAGATCGGCATCGCGGATCACGTCGGGCGGGAACCACGGCGCGTTCTGCGGACGGCCGACGATCGCATCGGCGAGCGAGCGGATGAAATCGACCGGCACATAGCTCACGCGATAGCGCCAGCCTTCGTCCGCGCCGCGCGAGCCCGTATGCACTTCGCCGGGATTGATGACGGGGACGGTGCCCGCTTCCGCGACGTAGCCGCTGCCGCGATAGGTGAAGCGCTCGGCGCCTTCGAGGATGACGGGGATCGTGTAGGCGTCGTGCCAGTGCGGCGCGAACGCATGGTCGCGATAGGTTGCGGTGACGAGATCGGCGTCCGGCAGCAGCGGCGTGCGCCAGTAGCGGGCGGAGTCTCGAAGGCGGCGATCGGCCATGGTCGTGCTCGGCGCGCAGCGCTCGATTCGGCGGCGGATCGAGCGCGCGCGATGCGCTTACTTGAGCGGAATCGTCGTGCCCGGCGGCACCGGCACCGCGGTGACCGCGTTCTTCGGGCTGCCGCTGACGATGCGATCGCTATAGGTCAGATACACGAGCGTGTTGCGCTTCTTGTCGACGACGCGCACGACATGCAGCGTCTTGAAGATGAACGACATGCGCTCGCTGAACACGTCGGTCTGCTGCTTCAGCGGTTCCTTGAAGCTGATCGGGCCGACCTGCCGGCAGGCGATCGACGCTTCGCTGGGATCCTCGGCGATGCCGAGCGAGCCCTTGATGCCGCCCGTGCGTGCACGCGACACGTAGCACGTGACGCCGGCCACGCCCGGATCGTCGTACGCTTCGACGACCACGCGGTCGGAGCCCGTCACGCGGAAATGGGTGTTCACGCTGCCGACTTCCTCCGCATGCGCGAACGGCGCGGCGCAGCAGCAGGCGAGCAGGGTAGCGGACACGGCGGAAAGGAGACGGGGCTTCATCGACTGAACCGGAGGCGAATGCGGGACAGAAACTCTAGCATGCGCTGCGGATGCGATGGCGGGGCCGGAAAAACAAAAGGCCCGTCGAATGACGGGCCTTTCGCTGTCTGGCTCCCCGACCTGGGCTCGAACCAGGGACCTACGGATTAACAGTCCGGCGCTCTACCGACTGAGCTATCGGGGAATAAATCGGTTGTCTGCGTTTGCGTCGCCATCGAAACACCCGCGCTTGCTACAACGGGCCTTTGGCGTTTTTGGCTCCCCGACCTGGGCTCGAACCAGGGACCTACGGATTAACAGTCCGGCGCTCTACCGACTGAGCTATCGGGGAACAAACAGCAGAGAAACGAGATTGTATGGAGTGTTAGCTAGGCTGTCAACACTTTCGAGCGGCTGCGTACGAAAATTTTTTTGCAGCCGTCGTTCGATCAGCGCTCGAGCAGGTGCAGCTTGTCCTGCACGTCCTTCCACTCGTCCGCGTCGGCCGGCGCCGGCTTCGTCTTCGTGATCGACGGCCAGACCTTCGCCAGTTCCGCGTTCAGCGCGGTGAACTGTTGCTGGTCGCCCGGAACGTCTTCTTCGGCATAGATCGCATTGGTCGGGCACTCGGCGACGCACACGGCGCAGTCGATGCACTCGTCCGGATCGATGGCGAGAAAGTTGGGACCTTCACGGAAGCAATCCACCGGGCACACATCCACGCAATCCGTGTATTTGCACTTGATGCAGCCTTCGGTCACAACGTGAGTCATTAAAACGCTCCTGCTTGGCGGTGTCGGTATATATGGGGTGGCGTTGACGCCAAAAGCGGCATTGTAACTGATGCGCAAAACCCGCATCGCGTGCCCGGCTTTCCCGCTTATACCGTTTCGTGATTAGTTTATGGGGTGCGGCGCGCGCCGGCGGTTTCGCGATGGTCCGGCACGCATTCGGGTAACATGGCCGGCAGACCGGGCGGCGCGCGGTGCGCCGGCACGGGTCACGATACTGGCGGTGCCGTCATCATGATCATCACTTCGCTGCTCGACACGGATCTCTACAAATTCACGATGATGCAGGTCGTCCTGCATCACTTCCCGGCCGCAAGCGTCGAATACCGCTTCAAGTGCCGCACGCCCGGCGTCGACCTCGTGCCGTACATCGACGAGATTCGCGACGAGGTGCGCGGGCTGTGCGCGCTGCGCTTCACGGACGTCGAACTCGACTATCTGCGGCGGATGCGCTTCATCAAGAGCGATTTCGTCGACTTCCTTGCGCTGTTCCATCTGAACGAGAAATACATTTCGATCACGCCCTCGCCGAAGGGCAACGGCGAGATCGACATCGAGATCAAGGGGCCGTGGCTGCACACGATCCTGTTCGAGATTCCGGTGCTCGCGATCGTCAACGAAGTCTATTTCCGCAACACGCAGCGCGAGCCGGACTATCGCGAGGGCCGCGAGCGGCTGCGCGAGAAGATCAAGCTGCTCGGCGCGAAGCCCGAATTCGCGGACTGCAAGATCGCCGACTACGGCACGCGCCGGCGCTTCTCGAAGGTCTGGCACGAGGAGGTCGCGCTCACGCTGCGCGACGGGCTCGGCGCGCAGTTCGCGGGCACGAGCAACGTCTACTACGCGATGAAGCACGGGCTCACGCCGCTCGGCACGATGGCGCACGAATACCTGCAGGCGTGCCAGGCGCTCGGCCCGCGGCTGCGCGATTCGCAGACCTACGGCTTCGAGATGTGGGCGAAGGAATATCGCGGCGACCTCGGGATCGCGCTGTCGGACGTCTACGGCATGGACGCGTTCCTGAACGACTTCGACATGTACTTCTGCAAGCTGTTCGACGGTGCGCGTCACGATTCGGGCGACCCGTTCGAGTGGGGCGAGCGCATGATCCGTCATTACGACGCGAACCGCTGCGACCCGCGCACGAAGGTGCTCGTGTTCTCGGACGCGCTCGACATCCCGAAGGTGATGCAGCTGTACGAGCGCTTCCGCGGCCGCTGCAAGCTCGCGTTCGGCGTCGGCACGAACCTGACCAACGATCTCGGCTACGTACCGCTGCAGATCGTGATCAAGATGGTCCGCTGCAACGGGCAGCCGGTCGCGAAGCTGTCCGATTCGCCGGGCAAGAGCATGTGCGACGACAAGGCCTATCTGGCCTACCTGCGCCAGGTGTTCGGCATCGCGCAGCCGGCCGACGACGACGCGGCGGCGTGAGCGCCGGCCGCACGGCCGAAGGTGCGTGCGCGAAGAGGCGGCCGGTATAATCCGGCGGGTATCGAACGAACGCCAACGTCACGAGGACGCTTCATGGACACTTCCGCTGCCCGTCGCCACATCCTCGCGCGCATCCGTGCGGCGCAGGGCCGCGCGGCCGAGCCGGATGCGGCGGAACAAGAGGGCGTCGCCGACTACCTCGCGCGTCATCCGCAAGGGCCGCGTCCGCCCGTGCCCGACGATCTCGTCGCGGCCTTCATGCAGGAAGCGGCCGCGATGGCGACGACCGTCGACGAAGTCGGCTCGCTCGCCGACGTGCCGGCGGCCGTCGCGCGTTATCTGTCCGCGCAGCAACTGCCGATGCGCGCCATCGCCTGGCGCACGCTGGCCGATCTCGACTGGGCGTCGGCCGGACTGTCGGTCGAATGCCGCAAGCCGGTCGACGGCGATCTCGTCGGGTTGACCGGCTGCTTTTGCGCGACGGCCGAAACGGGCTCGCTCGTGCTGCTGTCCGGCCCCGACACCTACGCCTCGGCCGGGTTGCTGCCAGAAACGCATATCGCGATCGTCCCTGCATCGCGGATCGTCGCCGGCCATGAAGACGCCTTCGCGCTGATTCGCGCCGAGCGCGGCGAATTGCCGCGCGCGGTCAATTTCGTGTCGGGCCCGTCGCGCACCGGCGACATCGAACAAACCATCGTGCTCGGTGCGCACGGCCCGTATCGCGTCCATGCGATCGTCGTACGCGGCGCGTGACGCGTTCGTCGGCACCCAACAACCACAAGGAAGACTCCGCATGAAACGACATGCCGCGTGGGCGGGCATGGCGTCGGGGGCTGCGCTCGGCGCAGCGCCCGCGCTCGCTTCGGCCGCTACACTCGACGGCGCCACGCTGTCCGCCCTCTGGGGCATCCCGTTCGCCGGGATCCTGCTGTCCATCGCGTTGTTCCCGCTCGTCGCACCGGCGTTCTGGCATCACCATTTCGGCAAGATTGCCGCCGCGTGGGCGCTTGTGTTTCTCGTGCCGTTCGCGTTCGCGTTCGGCGCGGGCACCGCGTTCGGCACGCTCGTGCATGCGCTGCTCGAGGAATACGTGCCGTTCATCGTGCTGCTGACCGCGCTTTACACGGTCGCCGGCGGCATCTGCGTGAACGGCAACCTGCACGGCACGCCGAAGCTCAATACCGCGATCCTCGCGCTGGGCACGCTGCTCGCGAGCGTGATGGGCACGACCGGCGCCGCGATGCTGCTGATCCGGCCGCTGCTGCGCGCCAACGACAACCGCAAGCATGTCGTGCACGTCGTGATCTTCTTCATCTTCCTCGTCGCGAATGCGGGCGGCTCGCTGTCGCCGCTCGGCGATCCGCCGCTGTTCCTCGGCTTCCTGAACGGCGTCGGCTTCTTCTGGACGACCGTGCATCTGGCGCTGCCGATGCTGTTCATCTGCGCCGTGCTGCTCGCGCTGTTCTTCGCGCTCGATACGTACTTCTACCGGAAAGGCGGCGAGGAGCGGCCGGCCGCGCTCGATCCGACGCCCGACGGCGGCGCGCTCTCGATCGACGGCAAGATCAACTTCGTGCTGCTCGCGGTCGTCGTCGGCCTCGTGCTGATGAGCGGGATCTGGAAACGGGGGATCACGTTCGACGTATGGGGCACGCACGTCGCGCTGCAGAACCTCGTGCGCGACGTCGCGCTGATCGGCGTGACGCTCGCGTCGCTCGCACTGACGCCGCGTTCCGCGCGCGAGGGCAACGCGTTCAACTGGGAGCCGATCGAGGAGGTCGCGAAACTGTTCGCGGGCATCTTCGTGACGATCGCGCCGGTCATCGTGATCCTGCGCGCGGGTGCCGACGGTGCGTTCGCGCCGATCGTCCATCTCGTCACCGCGCCGGACGGCAAGCCGATCGACGCGATGTATTTCTGGGCGACCGGCCTGCTGTCGTCGTTCCTCGACAACGCGCCGACCTATCTCGTGTTCTTCAACCTGGCGGGCGGCGACGCGCAGACGCTGATGACGACCGGCGCGACGACGCTTGCGGCGATTTCCGCCGGAGCGGTGTTCATGGGCGCGAACAGCTACATCGGCAATGCGCCGAATTTCATGGTGAAGGCGATCGCGGAGTCGCGCGGCGTGAAGATGCCGAGCTTTTTCGCGTATCTCGGCTGGGCCGTCGCGATACTGGCGCCGGTGTTCCTGCTGACGTCGTGGATCTTCTTCACGGCGTAAGCTGACGATTTTCAACCTCACGCGGGCGGCTCGGGCGGCGCATGGCGCGCCGCGCGCCGTCCGCCGCATGCGGAGATGGCGATGCAGAAGATCCTCGTCGCGCGTCCGATCTTTCCGGACGTGATCGAACGGCTCAAGCAGTATTTCGACGTCGACTGGAACAACGGCGATGCGCTCGCGCCGGACGCGCTCGCTGCGCGGCTCGCCGACAAGGACGGCGCGCTGACGGCTGGCGATCCGATCGGCGCATCGACGCTGGCGGCGGCGCCGCGCTTGCGCGTCGTGTCGAACATGGCGGTCGGCTACAACAACTTCGACATGGCCGCGTTCAACGCGGCGAACGTGCTCGCGACGAACACGCCCGACGTGCTGAACGAGTCGACGGCCGATTTCGGCTGGGCGCTGATGATGGCCGCCGCGCGGCGGATCGCCGAATCCGAGCACTGGCTGCGTGCCGGCCACTGGCAGAAGTGGGCGTACGACGGCTTTCTCGGCAGCGACATCTACGGATCGACGCTTGGCGTGATCGGCATGGGCCGCATCGGCCAGGCGCTCGCGCGTCGCGCGCGCGGCTTCGGGATGCAGGTGATCTACCACAACCGGTCGCGCGTCGCGCCCGAGATCGAGGCGGAGCTCGGCGCCGAATACGTGTCGAAGGACGCGCTGCTCGCGCGCGCCGATCACGTCGTGCTCGTGCTGCCGTATACGAAGGAAAACCACCACACGATCGGCGCGGCCGAACTCGCGAAGATGAAGCCGACTGCGACGCTGACCAACATCGCGCGCGGCGGGATCGTCGACGATGCGGCGCTCGCGGCCGCGCTGCGCAACGGCACGATCGCGGCGGCCGGCCTCGACGTCTACGAAGGCGAGCCGAACGTGCATCCGGCGCTGCTCGAAGTGCCGAACGTCGTGCTGACGCCGCATATCGCGAGCGCAACGGAAAAGACGCGCCGCGCGATGGCGAACCTCGCGGCCGACAACCTGATCGCCGCGCTCGGCGAAGGGCCGCGCGCGGGGCAGCCGCCGAATCCGATCAACCCGGACGTGATCGGGAAGCCGCGCGCATGACGATCACGTTGCTGGTGGCCGCGCTCGTCGTGCTGGCCGTCGCGCTGGCGGTGGCCGTCGTCGCGCTCGTGCGCGGCGGCGGCCGCCACGACGACGCGGCCGTGCTCGGCGACCAGATCGAGGATGCGGCGCACGCGCAGGCGCGCGCACTGGAGCGGCTCGAACGCGAGCTGCGCGGCGAGATCGTCGAGAGCGCGCGCGGTGCGCGCACCGAACTGGGCGGCAGTTTCGCGCAGTTTCAGCAGACGCTCGCGGCGCAGCTGACGAGCGTCGCGACCGTGCAGAACAACCAGATCGAAGGATTCGCGCAGCAGCTCGCGACGCTGGTCGCGGGCAACGCGCAGCAGTTCGACGCGATGCGCGACAGCATGCTGCGTCACGCGCAACAGGCGCGCGAAGAGCAGACGGCGGCGCTTCGGCTGTTCGGCGACACGTTGCATCGGCAACTGACGCAGCTGACCGAAGCGAACGATCGACGGATCGGCGAAGTACGTGCGACGCTCGAGCAGCGGCTCAAGGACATCGAAACCAACAACGCGGCGAAGCTCGACGAGATGCGCCGCGTCGTCGACGAGAAGCTGCACGCGACGCTCGAGCAGCGGCTCGGCGAATCGTTCAAGCTCGTGTCCGACCGGCTCGAGCAGGTGCATCGCGGCCTCGGCGAGATGCAGACGCTCGCGGCCGGTGTCGGCGATCTGAAGAAGGTGCTGACCAACGTGAAGACGCGCGGCACCTGGGGCGAAGTGCAGCTCGAGGCGCTGCTCGAACAGATGCTGACGCCCGATCAGTATGCGAAGAACGTCGCGACGGTGCCGAAGAGCACGGAGCGCGTCGAGTTCGCGATTCGGCTGCCGGGCCGCGAAGCGGGCGGGCGCGATGCGCCGCCCGTCTGGCTGCCGATCGACGCGAAATTCCCGCGCGAGGATTACGAGCGGCTGATCGATGCGCAGGAGCGTGCGGATGCGGTTGCGGTCGAAGACGCGGCGCGCGCGCTCGAGGCCCGCGTGCGGCTCGAGGCGCGCACGATTGCGGAGAAGTACGTCGCGCCGCCGTACACGACCGATTTCGCGCTGCTGTTCCTGCCGACCGAAGGGCTGTACGCGGAGATTCTGCGTCGTCCGGGCCTGACCGATCTGCTGCAGCGCGACTACCGCGTGACGGTGGCAGGCCCGACCACGCTGACCGCGCTGCTCAACAGCCTGCAGATGGGGTTCCGTACGCTCGCGATCGAGCAGCGCTCGAGCGAAGTGTGGCAGGTGCTCGGCGCCGTGAAGACGGAGTTCGGCAAGTTCGGCGACGTGCTTGCGCGCACGAAGTCGCAGCTCGAGACGGTTACGCGCTCGATCGAGGCGGCCGAGCAACGCACGCGCGTGATGAACCGCAAGCTCAAGCAGGTCGAGGCGCTGCCCGGCGATGCGGCCGCCGGACTGCTCGGCGCGGAAGCGACGGACGGCGCCGACGCCGACGAGACCTGAGCGCGTATCGGCGCACGCCGCTGCCGGTGCGGCGCCTGCCCATGAAACACGCCCGAGCCGATTTGCATCGGCTCGGGCGTTTTACTTTCGGAGCCCGAATCGAACGGGCGAGCGCCGCCGCCTAGCGTGCGGCGAGCGCATCGAGCGCATTGCCCGTCACGCGCACGATCCGCCAGTCGGGCAGCACGGTCGCGCCCATCTTCTCGTAGAAGTCGATCGCGCGCTGGTTCCAGTCGAGCACCGACCATTCGAAGCGGCCGCAGCGGCGCTCGACCGCCAGCGCCGCGAGCTGCCTGAGCATCGCGGTGCCGAGCCCGGTGCCGCGCTGCGACGGCTGCACGTAGAGATCCTCGAGATAGAGGCCGCGACGGCCGAGGAACGTCGAATAGTTGTGGAAGAACAGCGCATACGCGACGATCGCGCCGTCGCGCTCGGCGACGAGCGCTTCGGCGGCCGGATGGGCGCCGAACAGGGCATCCGCCAGATCGGCCTCGGTCGCGACGAACAGGTGCGCGAGCTTTTCGAATTCGGCGAGTTCACGCATCAGCGCGAGGATCGCGCCGACGTCGCGCGCATCGGCCGCGCGGATCAGCGGCGTGTCGCTCACGCTTCCTCCGGCGGGTCGGACAGCACGATCTCGATGCCGCCGAAGCGCGATGCGACCCAGTTGTACGCGTGGCACGCGATCCACAGCAGCACGAAGCCGAGGATGGCGTTCAGCAGCAGCGCGCTCAGGATCGTGCTCAGCTCGACCATCCCGTAGCGCACGTAGGCGACGAGGATGCCGAGCAGCACGATCGGCACGCTGAACGTCAGATAGACGAGGATCAGCGCTTTTGCGGTCTGCCCCGCGGCGATCGACGAGATTTGTTTCTTCATGTGCAGAATGCCCCCGTAGAGAGATACCGATAGTTGGATTCAGATTCAGATCAGGCTGCCGAACGGCAGGATGTCGACCGGGGCGCCCGCGTCGACTGCCGCGGCATCGTGGCCCAGGACGATAAAACAGTTGGCGGCCGCGAGGCCGCTCAGCGATGCGGAGCTCTGCGAGCCGGCCGGTGCGACGTGCCAGCGCCCGTCGGCTGCGCGCGTCGCGATGCCGCGCAGATATTCGGTGCGGCCCGCGCGCTTTTTCAGCGCGTGCGTGGTGTACGCGGTGTACATCGCCGGCGGCGGCGCGCAGGCCCCCGCGAGCGTCAGCAGCGCCGCGCGCACGATCGCGTCGAAGGTCACCGCGGACGCGACGGGATTGCCGGGCAGCCCGAAGAACAGCGCGTGGCCCGGTGCGCCGTCGCCGCGCGCGAGCGTGCCGACGGCGAGCGGCCGGCCCGGGCGCAGCGCGAGGCTCGCGAACGTGACTTCACCGAGCCGCGCCATCACGTCGCGCGTGAAATCCGCTTCGCCGACCGACACGCCGCCCGACGTGATCACCGCGTCGGCATCGCGCGCGACCGCGTCGCGCAATGCGGCTTCGAGCGCGGCCGGATCGTCGCGGACGATGCCGAGATCGAGCACGTCGACGTGCAGCTGTTCGAGCATCGCGATCAGCATCGCGCGATTGCTGTCGTAGAGCGCGCCGCGTTCGAGCGCGGCGCCCGGCTCGCGCAATTCGTCGCCGGTCGAAAACACCGCGACGCGCACGCGGCGTCGCACCGTCACGTGCGCGATGCCGAACGACGCGAGCAGGCCGATGTCGGCGGCGCGCAGGACGCGGCCCGCCGCGAGCGCGCATGCGCCGCGTGCGAGATCCTCGCCGGCCTTGCGGCAATTCGCGCCGCGCGCGATTTCCCGTGCGGCGAAGCGGATTCCGTCGTCGTCGACATGCACGCGTTCCTGCGGAATCACGGTGTCGCATCCGGCCGGCATCGGCGCGCCCGTCATGATGCGTACGCATGCGCCGGCCGGCACGACACCGTCGAACGGATGGCCCGCGAATGCGGCGCCGACGACGCGCATCGCGACGTCGCCGTGCGCCGACGCGCACGCGCCGCCGTCGAACGCATAGCCGTCCATCGCCGAGTTGTCGTACGCGGGAATGTCGAACGGTGCGCGCACGTCGGCGGCGAGCACGCGATGGAGCGCGTCGCGCAACGGCACGGATTCGATGGCGGCGACCGGCGTCGCGAAACGGCAGGCGAGCGCCTGCGCATCGGCGAGCGACAGCGGCAGGTCGGAATCGGGTGCGGCTCGGGAGGCGGGCGAGGGTTGCGTGATCATCGTCGGACTGCGCCGCAAGGCGTACAGGGTTCGTGGCCGGAGGCGCGAGCAGTGTGCGTGGCGCGGTCGCGAGCGGCGGGGCGGCGCGCGGGAACGGCGGCGCCGGCGCCGTCAGCGGCGGGCTAGCGCGGCGAGTTCCTGCCAGGAGTTGGCATTGTAAAACGCACGCTCGTCACGAAACTCGACTTCGGTCGTCTTGTGGCGCGCGTACCACGCACGCACCTTGCGATCGCCGGCCGCGAGCCGCGCGGCGAGATCGTCGGCCAGCGACGTGCGCAGCAGTGCGAACGTCGGCTGCGGCGAGCGTGCGCCTTGGGCGTCGACGCTGACCGCCATCGCGATGTCCGCATGCTGCGCCTCGAGCGCCGCATGCAGCGCTGCGACGAGATCGGCGGGCAGATACGGGGAATCGCACGGCGCGCACGCGACGAGCAGTGCGCGCGCGGCGCGCATGCCGGCCAGCAGCCCGGCGAGCGGGCCGGGGAAGTCGGCCGTGTCGTCGGGCACGACGCGCGCACCGAACGGCGCGCCGAGCGTCGCGTAGCGATCGAGATGGCGATTCGCGCTGATCAGCACCTCGTCGACCTGCGGGGCGAGCCGGCGCAGCACGTGCACCGCGAGCGGCGTATCGTCGAGCTGTTGCAGCCCCTTGTCGACGCCGTCCATGCGGGTCGCGCGGCCGCCGGCGAGCAGCAGGCCGGCGATCGGGGGGCGGGCGGAGGAAGCGGACATCGTGCGCAGCGACGGCCCGTTCAGCCGCCGATGTACGACATCTCGACGCGCTTGCGCGCGCCGTCGGCCGCGTCCGCCGCGGCGGCACTGCCGCGCAGCTGGGAGTAGCGGTCGGTGCGTGCATGCCAGATGCGCGCGATCGCGGTCGCGATCTCGGCGTCGGTCGCGCCGCCGCGCACGAGCGCGCGCAGATCGTGGCCGCTCGACGCGAACAGGCACAGATAGAGCTTGCCTTCGGTCGACAGCCGCGCGCGCGTGCAGTCGCCGCAGAACGCCTGCGTGACGCTCGAGATCACGCCGATCTCACCGCTGCCGTCCGCATAGCCCCAGCGCTGCGCGGTCTCGGCCGCCGTATGCGGCTCGAGCGGGACGAGCGGGAAGCGCTCGGCGATCCGCGCGACGACGTCGGCCGACGGCAGCACCTCGGTCATGTTCCAGCCGTTCGACGTGCCGACGTCCATGTATTCGATGAAGCGCAGGATCACGCCGGTGCCGCGAAAGCGCTCGGCCATCGGCAGGATCTCGGTGTCGTTCGTGCCGCGCTTCACGACCATGTTGACCTTCACGGGCGCGAGCCCCGCGGCCTGCGCGGCGAAGATGCCGTCGAGCACGTCGGCGCTCGCGAAGTCCGCGTCGTTCATCCGTTTGAACAGCGCGTCGTCGAGCGCGTCGAGGCTGACCGTCACGCGCGTGAGGCCGGCGTCCTTCAGCGCGCGCGCCTTGCGCGCGAGCAGCGAACCGTTGGTCGTCAGCGTGAGGTCGAGCGGGCGGCCGTCGCGCGTGGTCAGGCGTGCGAGCCGCTCGATCAGGAACTCGAGGTTCTTGCGCAGCAGCGGCTCGCCGCCGGTGATGCGAATCTTTTCGACACCGTGCGCGACGAAGATCCGCGCGACGCGCTCGATCTCCTCGTGCGTGAGCAGCGCGCTGTGCGGCAGGAACGGATAGTCCTTGCCGAAGACCTCGCGCGGCATGCAGTACACGCAGCGGAAGTTGCAGCGATCCGTCACCGAGATGCGCAGGTCGCGCAGCGGCCGGCCGAACGTGTCGGCGAGCGTGCCGTCCGGCGCGTGCGGCACGCCGGAAACGTCCGGCACGCCGCTGACGTCGGCGAGAGGAATGATGCGTCGGGACATGTTGAAAGATAGGCGAACCAAGCCTGTATTTTAGCCGTAAGCCGCGCGCCCAGCCGCGTGAGCGGAAACCCGTAGCGCGGATGTGAAAAAGCCCGCCGGCGGGCGGGCTTTTCCGGGACGGACGATGCGCCGCTTAGCGGTGCGCCGTCTCGACCTGCTGCATCGGCGTCGTGTCGACCGGCGGCAGCGGCTTGCGCTCGCGCGGCGTGCGCACCGGGCGCGGCAGACGCGATGCGGCTTCCTGCGCCGCACGCAGCTTCTCCGCGTCGGTATTCACCCACACGAGGCCCGCCTGCTGCAGCACGGCTTCCAGGCTCGCGGAAGCGGGCGCGGCGGACGGCTGGGCGACGGCAGGTGCCGAAGCGGCAGCCGGTGCAGGAGCCGGAGCCGCGACTGGTTCGACCGGTGCGGCTTCGACCGGCGCCGGTGCGACAGCCGGAGCGGCCGGTGCTGCCGGAGCGGTCACGGCCGGCGCTGCCTCGGCAACGACTGCCGTGTCGGCCGGCTGCGCGTCGACGGCAACCGGCGCTTCCACGTCGGCCGGCACTTCGAACGCGTCGGTCGGCGAAACGGCGAGCGCAACGGGGCCTGCTTCGACGTCGGCGGCCGGTGCGACGACCGGGGCCGGTGCCGCAGCCGGTGCGGCGGCGACGACCGGTTCCGCGACGGCGACGGAGTCACTGTCGGCATGGGCCGGCGCCGACGGCGTCTCGACCGCGACCGATTCGGCACGCTGTTCGACGACCGTTTCGGCGACGATCACACCGGCCGCAGCGGCTGCCGCGACGGTGGCCGGCGCGTTCGCGTGGGCCGGCTCGGCGGCCGCCGGCGCTTCGTGCGCCGCCGGTTGCGCGGCGGCTTCGCCGTCGAGGCCCGCTTCGGCCTGATCGACCACTGCGCCTTCCTCGTCACGCTCGCGACGACCGCCGCGACGGCCGCGGCGGCGGCGACGGCGCTCTTCGCCGTCACGCGCGCCGGCCTCGGCATCCGCTGCGACGTCCGCGCCCGGCAGGGCGGCGGCGGCCGCCTTGTCGGCGTCCTGTTCCGGATGGCTTTCGCCGCGGTTCACGGTTTCGAGCGTCGCCGCATGCTGCGGCTTGCGGCGTTCGCCGCGCTCGCGACGCTCGCCGCGTTCCTGGCGCTCGCCGCGGGCGGCCTCGACGGCCTCCGGCTGCTCGGCGCGCTCGCGCGGCTCGCGTGGTTCACGGGCTTCGCGCGGCTCGCGGTTCTCGCGCGGTTCGCGTGCTTCGCGCGGTGCGCGGCCTTCGCGACCCTCACGGCCTTCGCGAGCTTCGCGGTTCTCGCGACCTTCACGACCCTCGCGACCCTCCCGACCTTCACGCGGCTCGCGCGCTTCCTTGCCTTCGCGTTCCTGACGTTGCGGCTGGCCGCGGCCTGCGGCCGCCTGGTCGCGACCGCCTTGCGCCTGCTGGCCGTTGCCGCCGCGACGATTGCGGTTGCGATCGCCGCCGCGTTCGCCGCGCTGCTCGGTCTTCTCGGCGCGTTCGCGGGCCGGACGGGCCGCCTGTTCCTTCGCCGGTGCCGGTGCGACCGGCGCGGGCGCCGGAGCGGGCGACATGCCGAACAGGCCCTTCAGCCAGCCGATGAAGCCGCCGCTCGGCTGCGCGACCGGCGCGGGGGCCGGTGCCGCTGCCGGCTCGACCGGACGCTGCGGGGCCGGGCTCGGTGCCGGACGCTCGGGCGTGATGCCCTTGACCGCGGCTTCCTGCTTCGGCTTCACGTCGGCCGCGCGCTTGCTGTAGCCGGTTTCCGACTCCAGTTCGCGCGCCGCTTCCTCGGCCATCTTCCACGAGGCGCGCGGATCGTCGAGGCGTGCGTCATCGTGACGCAGGCGTTCGAGCTTGTAGTGCGGCGTGTCGAGGTGCTTGTTCGGGATCAGCACGATGCCGACCTTGAAGCGCGACTCGATCTTGTTGATTTCCTGACGCTTTTCGTTGAGCAGGAAGGCGGTCACTTCGACCGGCACCTGGCAGTGGATCGCCGCGGTGTTTTCCTTCATCGCTTCTTCCTGAATGATCCGCAGCACTTGCAGCGCGGACGATTCGGTGTCGCGGATGTGGCCCGTACCGTTGCAGCGCGGGCAGGTCACGTGGCTGCCTTCCGACAGCGCCGGACGCAGACGCTGGCGCGACAGCTCCATCAGGCCGAAGCGCGAGATCTTGCCCATCTGGACGCGTGCGCGATCGTGCTTCAGCGCGTCCTTCAGGCGTTGCTCGACTTCGCGCTGGCTCTTCGCCGATTCCATGTCGATGAAATCGATCACGATCAGGCCGCCGAGGTCGCGCAGGCGCAGCTGGCGGGCGACTTCGTCGGCCGCTTCGAGGTTCGTGCGGGTCGCCGTTTCCTCGATGTCGGCGCCCTTGGTCGCGCGCGCCGAGTTCACGTCGATCGCGACGAGCGCTTCGGTGTGGTCGATCACGATCGCGCCGCCCGACGGCAGCGGCACCGTGCGCGAGTAGGCCGTTTCGATCTGGTGCTCGATCTGGAAGCGCGAGAACAGCGGCACGTCGTCGTGGTAGCGCTTCACCTTCGACACGTTGTCCGGCATCACGATGTCCATGAATGCGCGGGCCTGATCGTAGATCTCGGTCGTGTCGATCAGGATTTCGCCGATGTCGGGCTGGAAATAGTCCCGGATCGCGCGGATCACGAGGCTCGATTCCAGATAGATCAGCATCGGCTGGCCGGGGTTGCCGCTCTGCGACGCGGCTTCGATCGCGCGCCAGAGCTGCAGCAGGTAGTTCAGGTCCCACTGCAGTTCCTCGGCGCTGCGGCCGATCCCTGCGGTGCGGGCGATCATGCTCATCCCGTCCGGAATCTGCAGCTGCGCCATCGTTTCGCGCAGTTCCTGACGCTCGTCGCCTTCGATCCGGCGCGACACGCCGCCGCCGCGCGGGTTGTTCGGCATCAGCACGAGGTAGCGGCCGGCGAGCGAGATGAACGTGGTGAGGGCGGCGCCCTTGTTGCCGCGCTCTTCCTTCTCGACCTGAACGATCAGTTCCTGGCCTTCGCGCAGCGCGTCCTGGATGCGCGCGGAGCGCATGTCGACGCCGTCCTTGAAGTACTGGCGGGCGACTTCCTTGAACGGCAGGAAGCCGTGGCGGTCTTCGCCGTAGTTGACGAAGCACGCTTCGAGCGACGGCTCGATGCGCGTGACGACACCTTTGTAGATATTGCCTTTGCGCTGTTCGCGCCCGGCTGTCTCGATGTCGATGTCGATGAGCTTTTGCCCATCGACGATGGCGACGCGCAGCTCCTCCTGCTGCGTCGCATTGAACAGCATGCGTTTCATGAACGACTCCAGGCGGCTCTGCAGGCGGCGCCTCGCGGTTGTCAGGCGCGAGGGCGGACACGACGGCAGGCCGCACCTTGTTGTGTTGTCACAAGCACGCTGGAGCGGGAACGATGGCGGGGAGAATTGCCTGAAGAGGCGCTTGGACCCGAACGACGGGCCGGCGGCCATAGGGCACCTGCGAACACGGCTTCAAAGCACGGCGTCCACACACCGCACGCTGCGAAAGCGCGCTAAGCCTGAGACCGGCATTGCCACGGGCGCGCGCAATGCGTCGCGCGCGCCGACGGGCGGCAGATGCTGCGGCTTGGGCCGCAGCGGGGAGTATCGAATCCAGCCCGACTTTCCCGCTTGGGGTGTACTTCCTTGGTTTGACGTCGCCAAGCCCCGCACGCTTCGCGGGGCCAAATCGGGCGCAACGCCGTAATTTTCGCAACCGGCAGCCCGTGCGGACACATGTCGCGCCGCCGCGCTGCCAATCAAATTCTTTTCAACCAACTTTCCGTTACCGCGGCGCCTTGCCGACCGAATCCGCCTGTGGGCGCGATCCTTGCCGACGGTCGGCGCCGTGCGTGCAACTTGCTGCTTCTCTTTGATAAGGGGCGAGCAGCGGACCCCCGGCGCAAGTAAAATGACGGTTTGCGCTTGCGCCTTGCCCGGTTGGGCCGGGTCGGCCGATCAGGCCGCCCGCAACGTCAGGCTGGGCAAAATTATATTCAGTATGAATGAGTTAGGCAAAATATCCCAGAATTCGGTCGCAAGCGGTCAGGTCTCCATGATCCAGATCGACGAAAGTGCAGCCGGTCAGCGGATCGACAATTTCCTGTTGCGCGTCTGCAAGGGCGTGCCGAAAAGCCATATTTACCGGATTCTGCGCAGCGGCGAAGTGCGCGTGAACAAGGGGCGCGTCGATGCGCAGTACCGGCTCGCGTTCGGCGACGTCGTGCGCGTGCCGCCCGTGCGCGTGGCCGCGGCCGACCTCGCGCGCGCCGACGCGCCCATCGTGCCGCCCGCGCAGTTCGACGTGCTGTTCGAAGACGACGCGATGCTCGTGATCGACAAGCCGGCCGGCGTCGCCGTGCACGGCGGCAGCGGCGTCGCGTTCGGCGTGATCGAGCAGCTCCGGCAGGCGCGCCCGCGCGCGAAATTCCTCGAACTCGTGCACCGGCTCGACCGCGAGACGTCCGGCGTGCTGATGCTCGCCAAAAAGCGCACCGCGCTCGTCGCGCTGCACGAGCAGATCCGCGAGAACCGCATCGACAAGCGCTATTTCGCCTGCGTGCACGGCGAATGGCAGGCCGACTGGGGCCGTCGCCGCGCGGTCAAGGCGCCGCTGTTCAAGTACACGACGGCGGACGGCGAGCGGCGCGTGCGCGTGCAGGACGACGGCCTCGCGTCGCACACGGTATTCAATCTCGTCGAGCGCTGGCCCGACTATGCGCTGGTCGAAGCGGAACTCAAAACGGGTCGGACCCATCAGATTCGCGTGCACCTCGCGCATCTCGGTCTGCCGATCGTCGGCGACGCGAAGTATGGCGATTTCGCACTGAACAAGGCGCTGGCGCGCGCGAATGCGCAACCGTCGCTGAAGCGGATGTTCCTGCATGCGCACCGGCTGCGGCTCGCCCATCCGCTGAGCGGCGACGCGCTGCAGTTCGACGCGCCGCTGCCGGCCGAATGCCGGCACTTTCTCGATCAACTGAGCGCACTGCGCGATACCGCCTGAACCGCATGCCCCGACAGCAATTTGATCTGATCGTCTTCGACTGGGACGGCACGCTGATGGATTCGACCGCGCACATCGCGCACAGCATCCAGGCCGCATGCCGCGATCTCGGTCTGCCGAAACCGTCCGACGAATCCGCGCGCTACGTGATCGGCCTCGGGCTGCGCGACGCGCTGCGCATCACGGCGCCGACGCTCGATCCGTCCGATTATCCGCGGCTCGCCGAACGCTACCGCTATCACTATCTGCTCGACGATCAGCGCATCGAGCTGTTCGCCGGCGTGCGGGAACTGCTCGCGGAGCTGCGCGACCTCGGCTACCTGCTCGCGGTCGCGACCGGCAAGGGCCGCGTCGGGCTGAACCGCGTGCTCGACCAGTCTAAGCTGACGAGCCTGTTCGATGCGACGCGCTGCGCGGACGAAACGTTCTCGAAGCCGCATCCGGCCATGCTGCACGAGCTGTCCCGCGAACTGGGGCAGGATCTGGCGCGCACTGTCATGATCGGCGACACGACGCACGACCTGCAGATGGCCGCGAGCGCCGGGGCGGCCGGCGTCGGCGTCGCGTACGGCGCGCATACGGCCGACGCGCTGGCCGCGCTCGCGCCGCGCTTCGTCGCGCCCGACGTCAACGCGCTGGCCGAATGGCTCAGGGAGCACGCATGAGCGCCGCGCCCGCTACGGACGCGGTGCGCGTCTGCGCGTCGGACGCGCTGGTCGACGGCGGCGCCGGCGTGCGCGTCGACGCGACGCTGCGCGGCGAGCAGGCGGTCGTGTTCTTCGTGCGCTACGACGGCCGCGCCTACGGCTATCTGAACCGCTGCGCGCACGTGCCGATGGAACTGGACTGGGCCGAGGGCCAGTTCTTCGAATCGTCGGGGCTCTATCTGATGTGCGCGACGCACGGCGCGATTTATGCGCCCGACACGGGGCAGTGCGTCGGCGGCCCGTGCCGCGGCGGGCGGCTGCGGCCGGTCGAAGTCGACGAGCGCGACACGCCCGACGGGCGTGCGGTATTCTGGCTTCCCGACGCGGACCTGCGTCCCGCCACGCAAGACTGACGACAATCCTGCATGACCGATCAACCGAATTTCCCTGAATCCTCGTCCCGCCCCGACAATCGCGAGCCGAACTGGGAGCGCGCCGCGCTCGAGCGGATCGCGCTTGCGGCCGTCAAAGAGCAGCGCGCGGCACGGCGCTGGAAGATCTTCTTCCGCTTCGCGTTTCTCGCGGTATTCCTGCTGCTCGCGTTCGCGCTGATCGACTTCTCGAGCGACGCGAAATTCGCGTCGGGCGGGCGGCACACGGCGCTCGTGACGATCGACGGCGAAATCGCGGCCGGCACCAATGCGAACGCCGAGGACATCAACACCGCACTCGACGCCGCTTTCGAGGACGACGGCACAGCCGGCGTCGTGCTGCGGATCAACAGCCCGGGCGGCAGTCCCGTGCAGGCCGGGATGGTCTACGACGAGATCCGGCGCCTGCGCGGCAAGTATCCGGACAAGCCGCTGTACGTCGTCGTGACCGACATGTGCGCGTCGGGCGGCTATTACATCGCGTCCGCGGCCGACAAGATCTTCGTCGACAAGGCGAGCATCGTCGGGTCGATCGGCGTGCTGATGGACGGCTTCGGCTTCACCGGGCTGATGGGCAAGCTCGGCGTCGAGCGCCGGCTGCATACGTCGGGCGAAAACAAGGGCTTTTACGATCCGTTCTCGCCCGAAACGCCGAAGATGGACGCGCATGCGCAGGAACTGCTCGATCAGGTCCACGCGCAGTTCATCAAGGCGGTGAAGGACGGCCGCGGCAAGCGGCTGCATGAAACGCCCGACATGTTCTCCGGGCTGTTCTGGACCGGCGAGAAGAGCGTCGAACTCGGGCTCGCCGACGGCTACGGCACGACCGACTCCGTCGCGCGCGACGTCATCAAGGCGCCGGATCTCGTCGACTACACGGTCAAGGAAAGCCTGACGAACCGCGTCGCGCGCAAGTTCGGCGCGGCCGTCGGCGGCGCCGCGATGAAGGCGTTGACGGCCGCCGGCGCGTCGGTTCAGCTGCGCTGAGGGGTAGAGCCGCCCCGCGAGGCCGCGGCCGGCGGATTCGGCGATCGGGCCCCGGCGCCGCATGCCGCGGCGCCGAGTGCCGCCTTAGTGCGCGAGCAGCAGGAAAATCGCAGGGCGCTTGTGCAGATTCGGCGCAGGCGCCTTTTTCCAGTCGGCCGCCGTGCGCGTCGCGATCGTCTCGGTCGCGAGCGTCAGATCGGCCGCGACGCAGATCTGCGTCGACGGCGCGCACGTCGCGACGAGCGTGTCGAGCATCGCCTGGTTCCGGTAGGGTGTCTCGATAAAGATCTGCGTCTGGCGCGCCTTGCGCGAGACCTGCTCGAGTTCGCGCAGCCGCTTGGCACGCGCGGCCGCGTCGACCGGCAGATAGCCGTTGAACGCGAAACTCTGGCCGTTCATTCCCGAGGCCATCAGCGCGAGCAGGATCGAGCTCGGCCCGACGAGCGGCACGACCTTCACGCCGCGTTCGTGCGCGCGCCGCACGAGCAACGCGCCGGGGTCGGCGACGGCCGGGCAGCCGGCTTCCGAGACGAGCCCCGCGTCCGTGCCGGCCAGTACCGGCGCGAGCAGCCGGTCGATCTCGCCGGCCGGCGTATTGACGTTCAGTTCGCGGATCTCGATGTCCTGGATCGGCCGCGACGTGCCGATCTTCTTCAAAAACGCGCGCGTCGTCTTCGCGTTTTCGCCGATGTAGTAGCCGAGCGTGCCGGCGCGTGCCTGCACGGCGGCGGGCAGCACGGCGGCGAGCATCGACGCGTCGCCTTCGCCGAGCGTATTGGGGACGAGGTACAGCGTGCCGGCCGTCATGCGCGTGCTCCTTGCGGCGTGAACAGCGGATAGCCGACGGCGCGCAGCATCCGCGTCAGCGCGATCAGCGGCAGGCCGACGAGCGCGGTCGGATCGTCCGAATCGATCGCGTCGAGCAGCGCGATGCCGAGCCCTTCGGATTTCGCGCTGCCGGCCACGTCGTACGGCGTTTCGGCGCGCAGATAGGCGTCGAGCTCGGCTTCGGGCAGCGAGCGGAAGCGCACGCGCGTCACGACGTCCTCGGTCTGCACTTCGCCGGTGCGGCTGTCGTAGAGGCTCAGCGCGCTGTGGAATTCGACTTCGCGTCCCTGCATCGACACGAGCTGCGCGAGCGCGCGTTCGTGCGTGCCGGGCTTGCCGATCTGCAGCCCGTCGAAGGTGGCGACCTGGTCCGACCCGATCACGAGCACGCCGTCGGGCGCGTCGATCGTCGCGGCCACCGCGCGCGCTTTCGCGGCCGCGAGGCGCAGCGCGGTCGCGGCGGGCGTTTCGCCGGCGAGCGGCGTTTCGTCGAGGTCGGGCGACACGACGTCGAACGGTACGGCGAGGCGCTCGAGCAGCGCGCGGCGGTAGCGGGAACTGGAGGCGAGAATCAGCCGCGGCGGGCGGCAAACGGTATCCGGCATGGTCGATGGAATCGGTGAGTCGTCGGGGCTTGCGCGAGGTTGCGCGGACGCAAGCTTAAGTGATTGACTGAAAAAGGTAAAACAGGTATGCTTTCCCGCTTTTCATCGGCAGGCTCCCGTTCGGGTGTCGGCCGGGTCTTCGGAAGTACGCGGCGCCAAGCCGGATCGACTTGCAGGGAGCGCACATGAACACTTCTTCTGGCAAACCTGCGGCAGCGCTCGATCCGCACGCGGTCGACCTGTTCGAATTCGCCCGCAGCGGGCGGCAGGCAGCAGGCGCGGTGCGCCTCTCGCAACTGCCGCGCATGTTGAACGAGGTGCCGGCAGACGCGCCCGATCGCGACACGGTATTCACGTGGCAGGCCGAGGGGTTCACGCAGAAGGAACTGCAGGACGACGGCACCGAGGGGCAGCAGCCGTATCTGCGCCTCGCGCTGCACGGCCACGCGTGGCTCACGTGCCAGCGCTGCATGACCCCGTACGATCAGGCGTTCGACGTCGACATGGTGTACCGGATCGTCGCGACCGAAGAAGAAGCCGAGGAATTTCCGCTCGACGACGATGAAGCCGATGTGATCGTGGGCTCGCGCCAGTTCGATCTCGTCGACTTGATCGAGGAGGAGTTGCTGCTTTCGCTGCCGCTCGTGCCCAAGCACGAGGTTTGCCCGGCGGTTCACGAAAGCCTCGTGTCGGGTGCGAGCGGTCCTTCGGAAGAGGCGGACGAGGAGTCCGACGACGCCGGGGACGAAGGCAAACGGCCGAATCCGTTCGCAGCGCTCGAAGCGCTGAAGAAGGACGGGGACGGCAGCAAGAAACACTGAGCAGTGTGGCGCGGGAAGGCGTAAGGGCCGTGGGCCAGGGTAGTTAAGCGCCGGATCGGGCTGTGTTAGAATCCGGAAAATTTTTAGGAGTTAGTCATGGCAGTCCAGCAAAACAAGAAGTCGCCGTCGAAGCGCGGCATGCATCGTTCGCACGATTTCCTGACGGCAGCGCCGCTGGCAGTCGAGCCGAGCACGGGTGAAGTGCATCTGCGTCACCACATCAGCCCGAACGGCTACTATCGCGGCAAGAAAGTCGTCAAGACGAAGAACGACTAAGCGTCTCCTCGTGCGTTGCGCGTTACGATGGCCGTTCGCGTGACAACTGGTTCGCTTGACACTTTCCTGGCTCAACAAAAAGGCGGCATTCAACTGCCGCTTTTTTGTGCCTGAAATTCGTCGCATTCCATGACCGTAAAGCTCACAATCGACTGCATGGGAGGCGACCACGGCCCGTCCGTGACCGTTCCCGCGGCAGTCAAGTTCGTTCGTGCGCATCCCGATGCGCACCTGATGCTCGTCGGCATCGAAAGCGCGATCCGCGCGCAGCTCAAGAAGCTGAAAGCCCTCGACGATCCCGCGCTGTCCATCGTGCCCGCCACCGAAGTCGTGGCGATGGACGATCCTGTCGAAGTCGCGCTGCGCAAGAAGAAGGATTCTTCGATGCGCGTCGCGCTGAATCACGTGAAGGACGGCGAGGCGCAGGCGTGCATCTCGGCCGGCAACACCGGCGCGCTGATGGCCGTGTCGCGTTACGTGCTGAAGACGCTGCCCGGTATCGAGCGGCCCGCGATCGCGTTCTCGCTGCCGAATCCCACCGGCTACACGATGATGCTCGACCTCGGTGCGAACGTCGACTGCGAACCGCAGCATCTGCTGCAGTTCGCGGAGATGGGCCACGCGCTCGTCGCCGCGCTCGAAGGCAAGGACCGACCGACGATCGGCCTGCTGAACATCGGCGAAGAAGTGATCAAGGGCAACGAGACGATCAAGCGCGCCGGCGAACTGCTGCGCGCGAGTACGCTCAATTTCCGCGGCAACGTCGAAGGCAACGACATCTACAAGGGCACCGTGGACGTGATCGTCTGCGACGGCTTCGTCGGCAACGTCGCGCTGAAGACGTCGGAAGGGCTCGCGCAGATGCTCTCCGACATCATCCGCGAGGAGTTCGGCCGCTCGCTGCTGTCGAAACTGATGGCGCTGCTCGCGCTGCCCGTGCTGATGCGCTTCAAGAAGCGCGTCGACCATCGGCAGTACAACGGCGCGGCGCTGCTGGGGCTGAAGAGCCTCGTGATCAAGAGCCACGGTTCGGCCGACGCGTACGCGTTTGAGTGGGCGATCAAACGCGGGTATGATGCCGTCAAAAACGGCGTGCTGGAGCGCCTCACGCGCGCGATGGCGGACAATTCGGTGTCGCTCGGCGACGGCGAACACGACGCAGGCGGCGCGGGCCCCGCGAGCCCGGCCGCAGGCCATCACGCCGAACCTTCCGCTGCGCAATCCTCTAAAGCATAAATGGCCCAATCGACTCTCTATTCCCGCGTGCTCGGCACGGGCAGCTATCTGCCGCCCGACCGTGTCACGAACCAGCAGCTTGCCGATCGTCTCGCGAAGGAAGGTATCGAGACGAGCGATGAATGGATCGTGGCGCGCACGGGCATCCACGCGCGCCATTTCGCCGCGCCGGACGTGACGACGAGCGATCTCGCGCTCGAGGCGTCGCGCCGCGCGATCGAGGCGGCCGACATCGATCCGCAGTCGATCGACCTGATCATCGTCGCGACTTCGACCCCCGATTTTGTGTTTCCGAGCACCGCCTGCCTGCTGCAGAACAAGCTCGGCATCCGCAACGGCGGGGCGGCGTTCGACGTTCAGGCCGTGTGCTCGGGGTTCGCGTATGCGGTGGCGACGGCCGACAGCTTCATCCGCAGCGGCCAGCACCGCACGGCGCTCGTCGTCGGCGCGGAGACGTTCTCGCGCATCCTCGATTTCAAGGACCGCACGACCTGCGTGCTGTTCGGCGACGGTGCGGGCGCGGTGATCCTGTCCGCCTCGGAAGAGCCGGGCGTGCTCGGCAGCGCGCTACATGCGGACGGTAGCTACTCGCACATCCTCTGCACGCCGGGCAACGTCAATCGCGGCGTGATCGACGGCAGCGCGTTCCTGCACATGGACGGGCAGGCCGTGTTCAAGCTCGCGGTCAACGTGCTCGAGAAGGTCGCGATCGAAGCGCTCGCGAAGGCGAATCTCGCGCCCGAGCAGGTCGACTGGCTGATTCCGCATCAGGCCAACATCCGGATCATGACGAGCACGTGCCGCAAGCTCGGGCTGCCGCAGGAACGCATGGTCGTGACGGTCGGCGAGCACGGCAACACGTCCGCCGCGTCGATTCCGCTCGCGTTCGATGCCGCGGTGCGCGACGGCCGCATCCAGCGCGGTCAGCACGTGCTGATCGAAGGCGTCGGCGGCGGCTTCACGTGGGGCGCGTCGGTCTTCCGCTACTGATCCGTCGCGCGCGCATGGCGCGCGCGCTCCCTTCGGCGCGCCGTTCGTGCGCGCCGCTCGAATCGATTCAATTGGGGACGATATGAAATTTGCATTCGTTTTTCCGGGGCAGGGCTCGCAGTCCGTCGGCATGCTGAACGCGTTCGCCGATCTCGCCGTCGTGCGCGAGACGCTGCAGGAAGCGTCCGATGCGCTGAACCAGGATCTGGGCAAGCTGATCGCCGAAGGCCCGGCCGAAGAACTGAATCTGACGACGAATACGCAGCCGGTGATGCTGACGGCCGCCTATGCGTGCTATCGCGCCTGGCAGCAGGCCGGCGGTCCGGCGCCGTCGATCGTCGCGGGGCACAGCCTCGGCGAATACACGGCGCTCGTCGCCGCCGGTGCGATCGCGTTCAAGGACGCGGTGCCGCTCGTGCGCTTCCGTGCGCAGGCGATGCAGACCGCGGTGCCGGTCGGGCAGGGCGGGATGGCCGCGATCCTCGGCCTCGATGACGACACCGTGCGCGCCGTGTGCGCGGAAGCGTCGAGCGAAGGCGTGGTCGAAGCCGTGAACTTCAACGCGCCGGCGCAGGTCGTGATCGCGGGCGCGAAGGCGGCCGTCGAAAAGGCATGCGAGGTCGCGAAGGCGAAGGGCGCGAAGCGCGCGCTGCCGCTGCCGGTGTCCGCGCCGTTCCACTCGTCGCTGCTCAAGCCCGCGTCGAATCAGCTGCGCGACTATCTCGCGAACGTCGAGGTGAAGGCGCCGCAGATTCCTGTGGTGAACAACATCGACGTCGCGGTCGTCAGCGATCCGGCCGCGATCAAGGACGCGCTCGTGCGCCAGGCCGCAGGCCCCGTGCGCTGGGTCGAATGCGTGAAGCACATGGCGGGCACGGGCGTCACGCACGTGATCGAATGCGGGCCGGGCAAGGTGCTCGCGGGCCTGACGAAGCGCATCGACGGCAACCTGACGGGCGCATCGGTGTTCGATCCGGCGTCGCTCGACGAAGCGCTCAAGCTGGTGACCGCGTAACGCGGCGCCGTTCCTCAAGAGACGGATATTCGATTCATGGAAAAGACTCTCGATAAACAGGTCGCGATCGTGACCGGCGCATCGCGCGGCATCGGCCGTGCGATTGCGCTCGAACTCGCGCGCCTCGGCGCGACGGTGATCGGCACGGCGACGAGCGAGTCGGGCGCCGCCGCGATCACGGCCGCCTTCGCCGAGGCCGGCGTGACGGGCCGCGGCGCGGTGCTGAACGTCAACGACGCCGCCGCGGCCGAAGCGCTGATCGACGCGACCGTGAAGGAGTTCGGCGCGCTGAACGTGCTCGTCAACAATGCCGGCATCACGCAGGATCAGCTTGCGATGCGCATGAAGGACGAGGACTGGGACGCTGTGATCGATACGAACCTGAAGTCGGTGTTCCGCCTGTCGCGTGCGGTGCTGCGTCCGATGATGAAGGCGCGCGGCGGCCGCATCATCAACATCACCTCGGTGGTCGGTTCGGCCGGCAATCCGGGTCAGGCCAACTACGCGGCCGCGAAGGCCGGCGTGGCGGGCATGACGCGTGCGCTCGCGCGTGAGATCGGCAGCCGCGGCATCACCGTGAACTGCGTCGCGCCGGGCTTCATCGATACCGACATGACGAAGACGCTGCCGGAAGAGCAGCAGGCCGCACTGAAAACGCAGATTCCGCTCGGCCGCCTCGGCAGCCCGGAAGACATCGCACACGCCGTCGCGTTCCTCGCATCGCCGCAGGCCGGTTACATCACCGGCACGACGCTGCACGTGAACGGCGGCATGTACATGTCTTGAGCATTTTCGTTTACCATCCGCGCCGTATCCCGTTTTTCAGGCGGATCGGCGCTTGATCGACCATCAAGCCAACGCGCGTTTTGCCTTGGGCAAACCTGATAAAATGCGCGCACTTGTAAATCTGAACTTTCCCTCGGAGGGGTAATGGACAACATCGAACAACGTGTCAAGAAGATCGTCGCCGAACAACTGGGCGTCGCCGAAGCCGAGATCAAGAACGAAGCTTCGTTCGTGAACGACCTGGGCGCCGACTCGCTCGACACCGTCGAACTGGTGATGGCTCTGGAAGACGAGTTCGGCATGGAAATCCCGGACGAAGAGGCGGAGAAGATCACGACGGTTCAGCAAGCGATCGACTACGCTCGCGCGAACGTCAAGGCGTAAGCGCAGCCGCGCTCGTCTGTCACGTCGCCGCGATCTTCGCGTTTGACGCGCCATCCTGCCGGCATCCTCGCCGGACGGACTAACAGCCACAGGGCTCGCAGGGCTGGTTCCTGTGGCCACTGTGGCTTTTGTTTTTGTCATCCAATGGAAAAGAGGTTACCGTGAGCCGCCGTCGTGTTGTCGTTACAGGCCTGGGGCTGATTTCGCCTGTTGGCAATAATGTTGCCGACGGCTGGGCCAATCTCGTCGCCGGCAAGTCCGGTATCGCCACCGTCACGAAGTTCGATGCGTCGAACCTGGCCGTGCATTTCGCGGGCGAGGTGAAGGGTTTCAACGCCGAGGAATACATCCCGGCGAAGGAAGCCCGCAACATGGATACGTTCATCCATTACGGCATCGCGGCCGGCATCCAGGCGCTGAAGGACAGCGGTCTGGAAGTGACCGAAGCGAATGCCGAACGCATCGGCGTGCTGGTCGGCTCGGGCATCGGCGGTCTGCCGATGATCGAAGACACGCACCAGACCTACGTCGATCGCGGCGCACGCCGTATTTCGCCGTTTTTCGTGCCGGGTTCGATCATCAACATGATCTCGGGCCACCTGAGCATCATGTTCGGCCTGAAGGGCCCGAACCTCGCCGCCGTCACGGCCTGCACGACCGGCCTGCACAGCATCGGCCTCGCGGCGCGCCTGATCCAGGCCGGCGACGCGGACGTGATGGTCGCCGGCGGCGCCGAATCGACGGTGTCGCCGCTCGGC
The DNA here is from genome assembly GCF_052683555.1 of Burkholderia sp. BC1. Lineage (NCBI taxonomy): Bacteria > Pseudomonadati > Pseudomonadota > Betaproteobacteria > Burkholderiales > Burkholderiaceae > Burkholderia > Burkholderia sp. BC1. Next base: position 24,364 of record NZ_JBQYLP010000028.1, on the reverse strand, counting down.
ATCGGCGGCTTCGCGGCCGCGCGCGCGCTGTCGACCCGCAACGACGATCCGGCCACCGCATCGCGTCCGTGGGACAAGGACCGCGACGGCTTCGTGCTCGGCGAAGGGGCCGGCGTGATGGTGCTCGAGGAGTACGAATCGGCGAAGGCGCGCGGCGCGAAGATCTACGCGGAAGTCGCGGGCTTCGGCATGACGGGCGACGCGTACCACATGACCGCGCCGAACATGGACGGCCCGCGCCGCTGCATGGTCGCGGCGCTGCGCGACGCCGGCGTGAACGCGGACGAGGTCCAGTACCTGAACGCGCACGGCACGTCGACGCCGCTTGGCGACAAGAACGAATCCGACGCGGTGAAGGCGGCTTTCGGCGATCACGCGTACAAGATCGTCGTGAACTCGACGAAGTCGATGACGGGCCACCTGCTGGGCGGCGCGGGCGGCCTCGAATCGGTGTTCACGGTGCTCGCGCTGCATAACAACGTGTCGCCGCCGACCATCAACATCTTCAACCAGGACCCGGAGTGCGATCTCGACTACTGCGCGAACACCGCGCGTGAGATGAAGATCGACGTGGCCGTGAAGAACAACTTCGGCTTCGGCGGCACCAACGGCACGCTGGTGTTCAAGCGCGTCTGACGCCCACATCGCTTGACGAGTCCATTCGATGCACCGGCCGGGCGTCCGCAGCGTTTCTCGCTGCGGGCCTCGGCCGTGTCGTATGTCGTGCTGGCCGCGTTCGTCGCGGCGGCCGCGGCATCCGCGTACCTGTTCTGCGCGCCGCGGGCCGGTATCGTGACGGGCGCATGCGTCGCGGCCGCCACGGCGGCGCTGCTGGCGATCGGCGCGGTGCGCGCCTGCGCGCGCCGCTTGCCGCACGAGCTGCAGATCGATGCATTCGGGGAAGTTGCGGCGTTTGGCCGCGGCGGCCGGCTGCTCGCGCGCGGTCGCGTGACCGGGCATGCACACTGGAGCAGCCTGCTGCTCGTGCTGTCGATCGGGCAGGGCGCCCGGCGGGCGCGGCCGCTGCTGATTCCGGCCGATGCGCTCGACGGCGCGTCGTTCAGCGCACTGGCGGTGCTCGCGCGCAGCGCGGGCCGGGCGGCGCGCGCATGACGGCACGCGCCGTTACGACGCGTAACCAGCGGCGCGCGCAGCGGCCGGCGCGGGAACGCTACAATAGCGCTCCGCGTTGCATCCCTAGTTAACGGATTTGTCAGGTGAGTGAAAAAGAAATCGATCAGGTTCTGGTCGAGCGCGTTCAGAAAGGCGACAAGGCAGCGTTCGAACTCCTGGTCTCCAAATACCACCGCAAGATCATTCGGCTGATCTCGCGCCTCGTGCGGGACCCCGCCGAGGTCGAGGATGTGGCGCAGGACGCGTTCATCAAGGCGTATCGGGCGTTGCCGCAGTTTCGTGGCGAGTCCGCGTTCTACACGTGGTTGTACCGGATTGCCGTCAATACGGCCAAGAACTACCTTGCGACGCAGGGCCGCCGGGCGCCGACGTCGACCGAGGCCGATGCCGAGGAGGCGGAAACTTTCTCCGACGCAGACCAACTAAGGGATATCAACACGCCTGAGTCGATGTTGATGAGCAAGCAGATTGCCGAAACGGTCAACACGGCGATGGCCGCGCTGCCCGAGGAGTTGCGCCAGGCCATCACGCTGCGCGAGATCGAAGGTCTCAGCTACGAGGAAATCGCGGAAATGATGGGCTGTCCGATCGGCACGGTCCGGTCGCGGATTTTCCGGGCGCGCGAGGCAATCGCTGCGAAATTGCGTCCGCTGCTCGATACGCCGGAAGGCAAGCGCTGGTAAGCGCCGCCGACGGGCGCAACGACGCGGGTCGGGGTCTAGTTACGGATAGAGTCGTGAAGTCACGACGGGGTGTGCAAGATGGGGAGCATCATGGGGTCGGTCAATACGCAGTCGCAAGCGTGCTCGCACGGCGAGCGCCTTTCCGCTCTGGTCGACGGCGAAATGTTCGACGGCCCGGATCACGGGCAGTTTCTGGCTGAGCTCGACCGCGCGGATCGCGCTGCGTGGGCCCATTACCACCTGATCGGCGATGCGCTGCGCTCGGACGAGCTCGCGCTGTCGCCCGCGCTGAGCGCCGCGTTCACCGCACGCATGTCGGCCGCGCTCGAAGCCGAGCCGCACCTGCTCGCGCCGGCGGCCGCGCCCGTTACCCGCAAGCTGCTGTCGCTGCGCCGTCGCGTGGTGCCCGCATTCGCCGTTGCTGCCGCGGCGGCCACGCTGACGTGGATCGTCGTTCCGCAGATGCAGACGGCCGGCACGCCGGGCGCCGTGCAGGTCGCATCGGTCAGTGCACCGACGAACGGCGGCCTGCAGCGCGTGACGGTTGCGCAGGCATCGGCACAGCCGGGGCTGCAGGACGTCAACATCATTCGCGACGCGAGTCTCGATCAATACCTTGAAGCGCACCAGCAATTCGCGCAGCAGCCCGTCGTCACGGGCTCGATGCCGCTGATCCGCGCTGCCGTGTCCACCACGCCAGGCCAATAAACTCGATGCGGACATTGCGGTTGAATCACGCCATCTCCGGATGGAAGCGGCTGCCGGCCCTCCTGCTTTGCGCAGCCGCGCTGTTGTCCGTTCAATCCCTTCCTGCCAGCGCCCAGCAACCGGACGATCCCGTCGCGACCCGCAAGGCCGCCGCGGAATGGCTCGACCGCATCCAGCAGGCGGCGCAGCAGCAGACCTACGAAGGCACGTTCGTCTATCAGCGCGGCGGCTATGTCCAGTCGTCGCGCATCGCGCACATCGCGTCGCGCGACGGCGAGTTCGAACGGATCGAAACGCTCGACGGCAAGCCGCGCAAGCTGCTGCGCCATAACGACGAACTCTATACCTTCGTGCCCGAGCGCAAGCTCTGCGTGGTCGAGCGCCGGCAAACGCGCGATTCGTTCCCCGCGCTGCTCGGCGCGAGCGGCGAGCACGTCATGTCCGTCTACGACGCGAAGCTGCTCGGCAAGGATCGCGTCGCGGGCATCGACGCGCAGGTCGTCGAACTCGTCCCGAAGGACGCCTATCGTTTTACCTACAAGTTGTGGGTCGATGCGCGCACGGGCCTGCTGCTGCGCTCGCAGACGCTCGACGCGAACGATCGCGTGCTCGAGCAGATCGCGTTCTCGCAGCTGCAGACGGGCGCGGCCGGCGGCGACAAGGCTGCGATCGCGGCCGGCATGCGTAACCTCGGCGGCTGGACGGTCGTCCGTCCGCCGGTGGCGACGGTCGACATGGAGGCGCAGGGCTGGCAGATCGCACCGGGCGTCGCGGGCTTCCAGAAGATCCGCGAGGTGCGCCGGCCGATGGCTGCGCGCGATGCGGGCGATCCGCCGATCGCGGTCGATCAGGCCGTGTTCACCGACGGGCTTGCGACGATCTCGGTCTTCATCGAACCGGCCGAAAAGAATACGCGCAAGGAAGGCGCGGGCAGCACCGGCGCGACGCACGTGCTCGTGAAGCGCCGCGGCGACTACTGGATCACCGTGCTCGGCGAAGTGCCGCCGGCAACGTTGCAGCAGTTCGCGTCTGCCATAGAATACAAGGCTTCCAAGTAACGCTACGGCTTCCGACATGATGAAAATCACGCTGCGCAAATGGCTTGCGGCGGCGGCGCTGTCCGCCTGCCTGCCGCTCGTGCCGCACACCGCGGCCGCCGCGCCGGTCCCCGCTGCCAGCCTGCCCGATTTCGCCGATCTGGTCGAAAAGGTCGGGCCGGCCGTCGTGAACATCCGCACCACCGCGAACGTGCCGTCCGGCCCGCGCGGCGGGCTGCCGCCCGGTTTCGACAACGGCGACATGTCGGAATTCTTCCGGCGCTTCTTCGGCATTCCGCTGCCGCAGGCGCCCGGCAATCCCAAAAACGCACCGGCGCCCGACAACGCGCCCGACACCGAGCAGAACCGCGGCGTCGGCTCGGGCTTCATCGTGTCGGCCGACGGCTACGTGATGACGAACGCGCACGTCGTCGACGACGCGGACACGATCTACGTGACGCTCACCGACAAGCGCGAATTCAAGGCGAAGCTGATCGGCGTCGACGACCGCACGGACGTCGCGGTCGTGAAGATCCAGGCGTCGAATCTGCCGGTCGTCGCGATCGGCGATTCCAACAAGGTGCGCGTCGGCGAGTGGGTCGTCGCCATCGGCTCGCCGTTCGGCCTCGACAACACGGTCACGGCCGGCATCGTCAGCTCGAAGAGCCGCAACACCGGCGATTACCTGCCGTTCATCCAGACCGACGTCGCCGTGAACCCCGGCAACTCGGGCGGCCCGCTGATCAACATGCAGGGCGAGGTGATCGGCATCAACTCGCAGATCTACAGCCGCACCGGCGGCTTCATGGGCATTTCGTTCGCGATCCCGATCGACGAGGCGATGCGCGTCGCCGATCAGCTGAAAGCGACCGGCAAGGTCACGCGCGGCCGGATCGCGGTCGCGATCGGCGAGGTGACGAAGGACGTGGCCGACTCGATCGGACTGCCGAAGGCGGAGGGCGCGCTCGTCAGCAGCGTCGAGCCGGGCGGCCCGGCCGACAAGGCGGGCGTCCAGCCGGGCGACATCATCCTGAAGTTCAACGGCCGCGCCGTCGATACGGCATCGGACCTGCCGCGCATGGTCGGCGACACGAAGCCGGGCACGAAGGCGACCGTCACCGTATGGCGCAAGGGTCAGGCGCGCGATCTGCCGATCACGATCGCGGAGACGCCGTCCGATACGACCGCGAAGGCCGATCCACGCAAGAACGTGCCGCAGAAGCCGCGCCAGAGCAATGCGCTCGGCCTGACGGTCAGCGACCTGTCGGCCGATCAGTTGAAGGCGCTGAAGCTGAAGAACGGCGTGCAGGTGGACGGCGTCGACGGTCCGGCCGCGCGCGCCGGGCTGCAGCGCGGCGACATCGTGCTGCGCGTCGGCGATACCGACATCACGAGCGCGAAGCAGTTCGCCGAAGTGACGTCGCAGCTCGACGCGCAGAAGGCCGTCGCGGTGCTCGTGCGGCGCGGCGACAACACGCAGTTCGTGCCGGTGCGGCCGCGCCAGAAGTAACGCGCGATGTTCACGCTCTACGGCCGCGGCTGGTGCCATCTCTGCGACGACATGCGCGACGCGCTGGCACCGGTCGCCGCCGAATTCGGCGTGGCGGTCGACTATGTCGACATCGATGCCGATCCGGCGCTCGTCGCGCGCTACGACGAGGACGTGCCGGTGCTGCTGCTGGACGGCGCGGAGGTGTGCCGGCACCGCTTCGACGACGCGAAGGTGCGCAACGCGCTCGCGGCGCGACGCTGAGGGGGCGTTCGGCGCATGCGGGCCATCCGCGCGGCGCCGGGGCCGGTGGGCAAGCCCTACCGGCAAGCCCAAATTACCGCCCGGCGAAGGGCTTTTCGGCTAAAATAGGCCGTTTTTTCACCGACTTACAAGGCGTGCTCCGCGGTCGTCGAGCGCGCCTTTTTCGCTTGATCGGCACTGAATGGATCATATTCGCAATTTCTCGATCATCGCGCACATCGACCATGGCAAGTCGACGCTCGCGGATCGCATCATCCAGGTCTGCGGCGGTCTCGCCGACCGTGAAATGGAAGCGCAGGTGCTCGACTCGATGGACATCGAGCGCGAGCGCGGCATCACGATCAAGGCGCAGACGGCTGCATTGTCGTATCGCGCCCGCGACGGCAAGGTCTACAACCTGAACCTGATCGATACGCCGGGGCACGTCGATTTCTCGTACGAGGTCAGCCGTTCGCTGTCCGCGTGCGAGGGCGCGCTGCTCGTCGTCGATGCAAGCCAGGGCGTCGAAGCGCAGACGGTCGCGAACTGCTACACGGCGATCGAGCTCGGCGTCGAGGTCGTGCCGGTGCTGAACAAGATCGACCTGCCGGCCGCGAACCCCGAGAACGCGATCGCCGAGATCGAGGACGTGATCGGCATCGACGCGTCCGACGCCACGCGCTGCAGCGCGAAGACGGGCCTCGGCGTCGAGGACGTGCTCGAGGCGCTGATCGCGAAGGTGCCGCCGCCGAAGGGCGATCCGGCCGCGCCGCTGCAGGCGCTGATCATCGACTCGTGGTTCGACAACTACGTCGGCGTCGTGATGCTCGTGCGCATCGTGAACGGCACGCTGCGTCCGAAGGACAAGATCAAGCTGATGGCGACCGGCGCGCAGTATCCGGTCGAGCACATCGGCGTGTTCACGCCGAAGTCGCGCAACCTGGAATCGCTGTCGGCGGGGCAGGTGGGCTTCATCATCGCCGGCATCAAGGAACTGACGGCCGCGAAGGTCGGCGATACGGTCACGCATGCGACGAAGGCCGCGGCCGAGCCGCTGCCGGGCTTCAAGGAAGTGAAGCCGCAGGTGTTCGCGGGCCTCTATCCGGTCGAGGCGAACCAGTACGACGCGCTGCGCGAATCGCTCGAGAAGCTGAAGCTCAACGACGCATCGCTGCAGTACGAGCCGGAAGTATCGCAGGCGCTCGGCTTCGGTTTCCGCTGCGGCTTCCTCGGGCTGCTGCACATGGAAATCGTGCAGGAGCGGCTCGAGCGCGAATTCGACATGGACCTCATCACGACCGCACCGACGGTCGTCTACGAGGTCGTGCAGAGCGACGGCTCGACGATCATGGTCGAGAACCCGGCGAAGATGCCCGAGCCCGCGCGCATCGCCGAGATCCGCGAGCCGATCGTCACCGTGAACCTGTACATGCCGCAGGACTACGTCGGCTCCGTGATCACGCTGTGCGAGCAGAAGCGCGGCTCGCAGATCAACATGCAGTACCACGGCCGCCAGGTGCAGCTCACGTACGAAATCCCGATGGCCGAGATCGTGCTCGACTTCTTCGATCGTCTGAAGTCGGTGTCGCGCGGCTATGCGTCGATGGACTACGAGTTCAAGGAATACCGCTCGTCGGACGTCGTGAAGGTCGACATGCTGATCAACGGCGACAAGGTCGACGCGCTGTCGATCATCGTCCACCGTTCGCAGTCGCAGTACCGCGGCCGCGAAGTCGCCGCGAAGATGCGCGAGATCATCCCGCGTCAGATGTACGACGTGGCGATCCAGGCCGCGATCGGCGCGCACATCATCGCGCGCGAGAACATCAAGGCGTTGCGCAAGAACGTGCTCGCGAAGTGCTACGGCGGCGACATCACGCGTAAGAAGAAACTGCTCGAGAAGCAGAAAGAAGGCAAGAAACGAATGAAGCAGGTGGGTTCGGTCGAGATCCCGCAGGAGGCGTTCCTCGCGATCTTGCGCGTCGAAGACAAATAACAGGACTGATCCTTTTATGAATTTTGCGCTGATTCTTTTTGTGCTCGTCATCGTGACGGGCGTGGCGTGGGTGCTCGACAAACTGGTGTTCCTGCCGCGGCGCCGCAAGGCGGCCGAGGCGGCGGTCGAAGAGTTCGACCGCCAGCAGTCGCGGATCGACAAGCGTTTCGCGGACGAAAACGCGGTGCAGACGCGCTCGAAGCTGCGCGACGAGAAGCTGCGCCAGCCGTGGTGGCTCGAATACACGGCGAGCTTTTTCCCGGTGATCCTCGCGGTGTTCGTCGTGCGTTCGTTCATCGTCGAGCCGTTCAAGATTCCGTCGGGCTCGATGGTGCCGACGCTGCTCGTCGGCGACTTCATCCTCGTGAACAAGTTCGAGTACGGGCTGCGCATGCCGATCACGAACACGAAGATCACGCAGGGCAGCCCGCTCGCGCGCGGCGACGTCGTCGTGTTCCGCTACCCGAAGGACGAATCGGTCGACTACATCAAGCGCGTGATCGGTCTGCCGGGCGATACGGTCGCGTATCAGGACAAGCAGCTGACGATCAACGGCCAGCCGGTGCCCGAAACGCCGCTGCCCGATTACTTCGACGACGAGCGGCAGAATTACGCGAAGCAGTTCGAGGAGACGATCGGCAACAAGAAGAACGCGATCCTGAACAACCCGGCCGTGCCGCCGTTCGTGATGGGCGCATACGACTATCCGTATCGCGACAACTGCACGTACAACAGCCGCGGCGTGATCTGCAAGGTGCCGCCGGGCCACTACTTCATGATGGGCGACAACCGCGACAACAGCGCGGACAGCCGCTACTGGGGCTTCGTGCCCGACAAGAACATCGTCGGCCGCGCGTTCTTCATCTGGATGAACTTCAGCGACCTCAAGCGCATCGGTTCCTTCAACTGATCGCGCTCGGCTCGCATGCAATACGCGGCGCACGGGCCGCGCCGCGTATTGCCGAACTACTTTAAAAACCGGCGGTAACACCGCTTCGTCACGCCTTTTCGCGTCCGGCCGCGCCGTTTCGGCCCGAACGGCGCCCGCGTTATACTCCTGCACATGCCCCTATCCCAGTTGGAAAGCCGGCTGCGCTACGAATTTCGCAATGCGGAATTGTTGCGCCAGGCTTTGACCCATCGCAGTCACAGTGCCACGCACAACGAGCGGCTCGAGTTTCTCGGCGATTCCGTTCTGAATTGCGCGGTGGCCGCCCTTTTGTTCCAGCGTTTCGGCAAGCTCGACGAAGGGGACCTGTCGCGCGTGCGCGCGAATCTCGTCAAGCAGCAGTCGCTGTACGAAATCGCTCAGGCCCTCAATATCTCGGAAGGCTTGCGGCTCGGCGAAGGCGAGCTGCGCAGCGGCGGCTTCCGCCGGCCGTCGATCCTCGCGGACGCATTCGAAGCCATCATCGGGGCCGTGTTCCTCGATGGCGGCTTCGAAGCCGCCCAAGGGGTCATCAAGCGCCTTTACGTGCCGATCCTCGACCACATCGATCCGCGCACGCTCGGCAAGGACGCCAAGACGCTGCTGCAGGAATACCTGCAGGGCCACAAGATCGCGCTGCCGACCTACACCGTCGTCGCGACGCATGGTGCGGCGCACAATCAGCAGTTCGAAGTGGAATGCACGGTGCCGAAGCTCGACGTGAAGGTGTCGGGTTCCGGCGCGAGCCGCCGCGCGGCCGAGCAGGCCGCCGCGAAGAAGGCGCTCGACGAGGTGATGGCGGCCGCGCCGATGCTGGCGGCGAAGCCGAAGCGCTCGAAGAGCGCGCGCGCGGCCAAGCAGGCCGAACCCGAGATCGTGCCGGGCGTGAAGGGCGTGCAGGAAGCGCTCGATCTGCGTTCGCCGGAGCGCAAGGAACGCGCGGCCGCGCGCGACGCGAAGGCTGCAGCGGCGGCTGCCGCAGCGGGCGCGGAGCCGGCCGAACGGCCGGCCGTCGCTCCCGTTGCCGCGATTCGCGCGGCGCATGTCGAAACGGCGGCCGATAAGGGCGAGCGCGCCGCAAAATCCGCGGCGGACAAGCCGGCGGCCGAAAAAGCGCCCGATCGCGCCGACGGCGCATCGCGTGCGGCCGACAAGCCTGCGGACAAGCCGGCCGGCGCCGCGTCGGACGCCTCGACGGCTTCCGGCGACACGGCATCGCGCCCCGACAAGTCGGCGGCCGCCGATGCCCGCACCGCGGCGCGCGTGTCCGACGTCGCCGCTGCCGGCCCCGATACGTCGGCCGGCGCCGCGAGCGTGGCCGCCGCGCCGGCGCGCGTCGCCGATGCCGACCACTGAATTGCCCATCGATCGCGCCGCGCACCGCGCGGCCGGTTCCGAACCTGTCTCCCAATCGATATGAACGCTCCCGCTCCTACTGGTTTCCGCTGCGGCATGATCGCGATCGTGGGCCGTCCGAACGTCGGCAAGTCGACGCTGATGAACGCGCTCGTCGGCCAGAAGATCAGTATTACGTCGCGCAAGGCGCAGACGACGCGCCACCGGATCACCGGCATCAACACGACCGAAGACGCGCAGTACATCTTCGTCGATACGCCGGGCTTCCAGACCCGCCACAGCACGGCACTGAATCGTTCGCTGAACCGCGCCGTCACGTCGACGCTGACGTCGGTCGACGCGATCCTGTTCGTGATCGAGGCCGGCCGCTTCGGCCCGGACGATCAGAAGGTGCTCGACCTGATCCCGCCGGGCGTGCCGACGCTGCTGATCGCGAACAAGCTCGACCGCGTAAACGACAAGACCACGCTTTATCCGTTCATGCAGCAGGTCAGCGCGCTGCGCGAGTTCGCGGAAATCGTGCCGCTGTCGGCGAAGCATCCCGAGGACATCCAGCGTCTGCTCGAGACGATCAAGCCGTATCTGCCGGAAGGCGAGCCGATCTACGGCGAGGACGACCTCACCGATCGCAGCGCGCGCTTTCTCGCCGCCGAGATCCTGCGCGAGAAGGTGTTCCGCTGGACCGGCGACGAACTGCCTTACACGAGCACCGTCGTGATCGACAAGTTCGAGGAGGAAGGGCGCCTGAAGCGCATCTTCGCGACGATTCTGGTCGAGCGCGACTCGCACAAGGCGATGGTGATCGGCAAGAAGGGCGCGAAGCTCAAGCAGATCAGCACCGAGGCGCGGATGGACATGGAAAAGCTGTTCGACGGCCCCGTGTACCTCGAAACCTTCGTCAAGGTGAAGAGCGGCTGGGCCGACAACGAGGCGGGGCTGCGCGCCTATGGGTACGAATGACGCATCTGCGTCGACCGAAGATGCGGTAACGGCCGGCGCGAACGACGCGCCGCTGCCCGCACCGCCGGCGCCGCCGCGCAAGACGCGGCGCGCGACCGCCCGCACGTCCGAGTTCCGCGTCGCCGAGCAGCCGGCGTTCGTGCTGCATAGCTATCCGTATCGGGAAACCAGCCTGATCGTCGACGTGCTGACGCGCGATCACGGCCGTCTCGCGCTCGTCGCGAAGGGCGCGAAGCGTCCGCACTCCGCGTTGCGCGGCGTGCTGCAGACGTTTCAGCCGCTGCTGCTGTCGTGGTCCGGCAAGTCCGAGGTCCGCACGCTGACGGGCGCCGAATGGGTCGGCGGGATGCTGCCGCTCGCGGGCGACGCGCTGTTGTGCGGCTTCTATGCGAACGAACTGCTCGTCAAGTTCTGCGCGCGCGAGGATCCGCAACCGCCGCTGTTCAACCACTATGTGCTGACGCTCACGCGCCTCGCGCACGGCGAGCCGGCCGTGCAGGTGCTGCGTTCGTTCGAGCGCGTGCTGCTGCGCGAGACCGGCTATGCGATGGCGCTGAACCGGACGGTCGCGCGTCGCGCCGTCGAGCCCGACCAGCGCTACGTGTTCGATCCCGAACGCGGCGTGCGCCCCGCGGGCGACGACGTCCCGTCGCACTGGCCGGTGGTTTCGGGACAGACGTTGCTCGACATGGAGCAGGACGATTACCATCGACCCCAGACGGTGACGCAAAGCAAGACGCTGATGCGCTTCCTGCTGAACACTTATCTCGGCGGCACGCCGCTCGCCACGCGACAGATCCTGATCGACCTGCAAAACCTATGAGCTTCTTCCTGACGACGCCCACCGCCATCGACCTCGGCGTGAACATCGACCACGTCGCGACGCTGCGCAACGCGCGCGGCACGACCTATCCCGATCCGATCCGCGCGGCGCTCGCCGCGGAGGAAGCCGGCGCGGACGCGATCACGCTGCATCTGCGCGAGGATCGCCGTCACATCGTCGATGCCGATGTACGCAAGCTGCGTCCGCTGCTGAAGACGCGCATGAATCTCGAATGCGCGGTGACGGCCGAGATGCTCGACATCGCGTGCGACGTGCGTCCGCACGATGCGTGTCTCGTGCCCGAAAAGCGCGAGGAATTGACGACCGAAGGCGGGCTCGACGTCGCGGGCCGTTTCGAGGCCGTGCGCGCCGCGTGCAAGCAACTGGCCGATGCGGGCGTGCGCGTGTCGCTGTTCATCGATCCGGACGACACGCAGATTCGCGCCGCGCACGAAGCGGGCGCGCCGGTGATCGAACTGCATACGGGCCGCTACGCCGATGCGCACGACGAAGCGGAGCAGCAGCGCGAATACGAGCGCATCGTCGCCGGCGTGCAGACCGGCACGCAGCTCGGCCTGAAGGTGAACGCGGGGCACGGCTTGCATTACACGAACGTGCAGCAGATCGCCGCGATCGACGGCATCGTCGAATTGAACATCGGCCATGCGATCGTTGCGCACGCAATCTTCGCGGGCTGGGACAATGCAGTGCGCGAGATGAAGGCGATCATGGTCGCCGCTCGCGTCGCCGCGCTGCACGGCGGCGCGCGCTGACGATGCGGTCGTTGCGTACCACGCGCGTCGCACGCGGGCTGCCGAGCGCGCACGCGGCGCCGCAGGGGCGAAGGAGCTGACATGGCGATCTACGGCATCGGCACCGACATCGTGCAGGTCAGCCGCGTCGCGGCCGTGCTCGAGCGGACCGGCGGACGCTTCGCGGAGAAGGTGCTCGGCCCCGACGAACTGCGCGTGTTCCATGCGCGCCGCGCCCGTTCGGAGGCGCGCGGCATCGCGTTTCTCGCGACGCGCTTTTCCGCGAAGGAAGCCTTCTCGAAGGCGATCGGGCTCGGCATGCATTGGCCGATGACCTGGCGCGCGTTGCAGACGCTCAATCGACCGAGCGGCGAGCCGTACGTCGTCGCATCGGGCGAACTGGCCGACTGGCTCGCGGCGCGCGGCATCACCGCGCGCGTGACGGTCAGCGACGAGCGCGATTACGCGGTGTCGTTCGTGATCGCCGAGACCGGCCTGCCTGCGCCCGACGCACCCACCGCTGTTTCCCGAACCACTCCCTGACGGACTTCCCGATTCGATGAAAACGACTCCCGGCCCGGTCATGCTTGACGTCGTCGGCACGGCCCTGTCGCGCGACGATGCGCGGCGTCTCGCGCATCCGAACACCGGCGGCGTGATCCTGTTCGCGCGGCACTTTCAGAACCGCGCGCAACTGACCGCGCTGACCGATGCGATCCGCGCAGTGCGCGACGATATCCTGATCGCGGTCGATCACGAAGGCGGGCGCGTGCAGCGCTTCCGCACCGACGGCTTCACGGTGCTGCCGGCGATGCGCCGCCTCGGCGAGCTATGGGATCGCGACGTGCTGCTCGCGACGAAAGTGGCGACCGCGGTCGGCTACATCCTCGCGGCCGAGCTGCGCGCGTGCGGGATCGACATGAGCTTTACGCCGGTGCTCGACCTCGACTACGGTCAGTCGCAAGTGATCGGCGATCGGGCGTTCCATCGCGATCCGCGCGTCGTCACGCTGCTCGCGAAGAGCCTCAATCACGGGCTTGCGCTCGCCGGCATGGCGAACTGCGGCAAGCATTTCCCCGGTCACGGCTTCGCGGAAGCGGACTCGCACGTCGCGTTGCCGACCGACGACCGTCCGCTCGAGACGATCCTCGCGCAGGACGTCGCGCCGTACGACTGGCTCGGCCTGTCGTTGTCGGCCGTGATTCCCGCGCACGTGATCTATACGCAGGTCGACGCGCGCCCGGCCGGCTTCTCGCGCGTCTGGCTGCAGGACATCCTGCGCGGCCGGCTCGGCTTTACCGGCGCGATCTTCAGCGACGATCTGTCGATGGAAGCCGCGCGCGAGGGCGGCACGCTGACGCAGGCCGCCGATGCGGCGCTCGCCGCCGGCTGCGACATGGTGCTCGTGTGCAATCAGCCGGAAGCGGCCGAAGTCGTGCTGAACGAGCTGAAGGCCGAGCACAACGCCGATTCCGCACGGCGCATCAAGCGGATGCGCGCACGCGGCAAGGCGGTCAAGTGGGACAAGCTGATCGAGCAGCCCGAGTATCGGCGCGCGCAGGCGCTGCTGGCCGACGCGCTCTGATAAGGGCAGGGGCGCGGTGCGCGGGCCGCCGCCGCGCGCCGGTCGCATCAAACAAAAAGCCGCGCGTTTGCGCGGCTTTTTGCTTAAAGCGCTCTTTCATAGGAGAGCGACTGAATCGGGCGTTTGCAACTAACGGCCAGCCCCGCCGGCGCCCGAAAACGAACGCCGGTCAAACTCAATTCACCTTCATCCGCTGCAGCTTGTTGTACAGCGTCTTCGGGCTGATGCCGAGCAGCGTCGCCGCGCGGTGGCGCGTGCCGCCGACTGCATCGAGCGTCGCGCGGATCAGCAAGTCCTCGACGTCCGACAGCGGCGTGCCGACCTTGATCTGCACGCTGCTGCCGTTCAGCGCGGCGCCGGCCGCAAAGCTCGCTTCGCCCGCGCGCAGCGTTTCGATGAAATCGCCGGACGCGTCGTAGGCGAAGCGCACGCGCTCCTGCAGCTCGCGCACGTTGCCGGGCCATTCGTACGACAGACATTCGCGCACGAAACCGGGTGCCGCGCGCTTGTCGGTCGTGCCGCGGCCCGTCGCATGCGCGTCGCGGTTCAGCTGGTCAATCAGCGCGTCGGCAATCGCGAGCGCGTCGCCGTCGCGTTCGCGCAGCGGCGGCATCGTGATCGACGCCGCATCGAGACGCAGCCACAGATCCTCGCGCAGCGTGCCGTTCGCGACCGCTTCGCGTGCCGGGCGGCGCGTCGCCGCGATCAGCCGGAAATCGCTCGCGATCGTGCTCGTGCCGCCGATCCGCATGAAGTTCTGCGAGTCGAGCGCGTGCAGCAGCGCTTCCTGCAGCACCAGCGGCAGCGCGGTGATTTCGTCGAGGAACAGCGTGCCGCCGCCCGCCTGTTCGAACAGGCCCACCTCGCGCCGGTCGGCGCCGTCGAACGCGCCGCGCTCGTGGCCGAACAGCACGCTGTCGAGCGACGCGCCGTGGCGGCCGGCCTGGGCGAGCGTGCGGCAGTCGAACGAGACGAACGGCCCTTTGCGGCGGCGGCTCAGATCGTGCAGCGTGCGCGCGGCGAGCTTCTTGCCGGTGCCCGCTTCGCCGGAGAACAGCACGGCCGTTTCGGTGCGCGCGTTGTGCTCGATCATGTCGTACACGTGCTGCATCGCCTCGCTGCGCCCGACCAGCGCACCGAAGCGGCCGAGCTGACGCAGCGACGTGCGCAGCGACTGCACTTCGTCGATCAGTTCGTACGGGCGCGGAATCCGCGCGAGCAGGCTGCGCAGACGCGGGATGTTGATCGGCTTGAGCAGATAGTCCCAGATGCCGTGACGCAGACCCTCGATCGCGCTTTCGACCGTCGCGTTGCCGGTCAGCACGATCACGGGTAAGGACCCGTTCGGTTGCTGTTGCGGCAGGTGCTGGAGCAGGTCGAACCCGCTGCCGTCCGGCAGGTTCAGATCGACCAGGACGACGTCGGGGATCGATCGGCCGAGCGCGGTGCGCGCTTCGGCGAGCGACGTGGCCGTGTCGACGGAGAAACCGTCCGCGGCGAGCAGCGCGGTGAGGCCGGACAGGCTGTTGGGATCGTCTTCGACAATCAGGGCGTGTGGCATGGTGGACGCGAGAGTCGGTTCAAGAGAGGCGGGCCGTCAATCCGCAGCCGCATTTCGAGATGAGATTAAAAGCCGATTTTATGCCCCGCTGCACGCGTCACGGACATTATTTCCGTTTTGCTATAAAACAGTTACCTATGATACAAATTGAATAGTTTTGATAGCGGATTCTGTGCTGTTTACGTCGGGCGCGCGGCCCGCGTCCGGCACGCCGCTGTTGCGAACGGACAAACAAAAAGCGCCCCGAAGGGCGCTTTGTTCAATGCGGCATCGCGAGCGGTTACGCGCGGCTGCGGTACTCGTGCGTGCGCGTGTCGATTTCGATCTTGTCGCCGGTGTTGCAGAACAGCGGCACCTGCAGTTCGAAGCCCGTCGCGAGCTTCGCGTTCTTCAGCACCTTGCCCGACGACGTGTCGCCCTTGACGGCCGGTTCCGTGTACGTGATCTCGCGAACGAGGATCGTCGGCAGTTCGACCGAGATCGCCTTCTCGTTGTAGAACACGACTTCGCACGCCATGCCGTCTTCGAGGTAGTTCAGCGCGTCGCCCATCATTTCGGCTTCGACTTCGTACTGGTTGTAGTCGGCGTCCATGAACACGTACATCGGATCGGCGAAGTACGAGTACGTCACTTCCTTGCGGTCGAGCACGACGACGTCGAACTTGTCGTCGGCCTTGTAGACCGATTCCTGGCCTGCGTTCGTCAGCAGGTTCTTCATCTTCAGCTTGACGACGGCGGCGTTACGGCCCGACTTGTTGTATTCCGTCTTCGAGATGACCCAAGCGTCGCTGCCGATCTGCACGACGTTGCCTACGCGGAGTTCCTGTGCGGTCTTCATAAAAAAACTGTCCTGATCAAATCAAATAAATAGGTGCCTGAGCGTTGCACAACGGCTGACAGCGCAAGCGGGAAGGTTCCGTGGGCGCCAAAAGCGAGCGCTTGCGTGGTCAGCCGTCGGATAACCGCTTATTTTAACTGAGATTTTGCGTATTCGGCCAGCTTTCCGGCGAGATCGCCGACCGCCGCGAGCGCGTCCGCCCAGCGTTCGGCGTTCGCCTGCAACGCGGCGCGGTGCTGCCAGAAATCGGCCCAGTCCGGCGTGCCGGTCCCGTTCCATGCATGCCAGAAGCGCGCGAGCGCGGCGCGCGGCGCGTCGGCGAGGCCGGCCGACAGATGCGCGAGCGCGGCATCGAGCTTCGGCAGATGCGCATCGTCGGCCTGCGGGTAGATGTGCCATACGAACGGCTTGCGCGCCCACTGCGCGCGGACGAACGAATCCTCGCCACGCACGAAATTGAGATCGGCGCTCCACAGCAGCGCGTCGTAGTCGGGCTGCGGGACGAATGCGAGCCCGTGTGCGGTCAGGTTGCCGCGACTGGCCTGCGCGCCGGCGCCGAACGACTCGACCCCGAAAAACCGGGCGAGCGCCGGCGACACGCGGCCGGCCGGCACGAGCGCGACGACCGGCGACGGCGCGTCGCGCCATTGCGCGAGCAGCGCGTCGACGGCCGGGTTCTCGTACGCGAACAGGCTGACGACCGTCGCGTCGGGCGCGGGCGGCGCACCGCCCGTCGCGCGCCGCCACCATGCGTCGCGCGCGGCCGCGTCGGTTTGGAACGCGATGCGCCGCGCGTCGAGGTCGCGCTCCTTCAGCACGCCGCCGGTGCCGGCCGACAGACCGGGAAAGAAGAACGTCTTCAGCAGCGGGTAGCGCGGATGCGGCGACGGCCGCAGATGGAAATCGGCGACCCAGTCCTCGGCGCTCAGGTATTCGAGATTGATCCATACGGGGCGGCGCGTGCGGCGTGCCATCGCCGCGAGGTACGCGGCCGGCAGTTCGCAGGCGAACGCTTCGATCACGACGTCGGCGATCTCGAGCGTGTCGCCGACCTGCGCGTGCCAGTGCTCGATCGCGATGCCGTCGATCGTCTGTCGCACGGCGTCGGGATCGACCGCCGGCACGAGGCGCACGAACGTGTGCAGATCGTCGACGAGCAGGCGCACCTGCCAGCCGTGCTCGTCGGCGAGCTGACGCGCGAGACGCCAGCACACGCCGATGTCGCCGAAGTTGTCGATGACGGCGCAGAAGAGATCGCACGCGACGGGTTCGTTCGGCGCGAGCGGCGGCGCGGCGACGTGGGCGGGGACGGTGTCGGGCATCGAAGCGGATCGGTGAATGCTCTAAACTGGCGATTCTAATGGACCCGTTCCGCGCCCGACGGCGCCCGGATCACGCATGACATCCGCAGAAGCCCCCGATACTCAGTTCGAACCGAAGAAGATCCTCGCGCAGCTCCCGCATATGCCGGGCGTCTACCGCTATTACGACGCGGCCGGTGCAGTGCTTTACGTCGGCAAGGCCCGCGACCTGAAAAAGCGCGTGTCGAGCTATTTCACGAAGACGCAGCTGTCGCCGCGCATCGCGATGATGGTCACGCGCATCGCGCGCATCGAGACGACCGTCACACGTTCGGAAGCCGAGGCGCTGCTGCTCGAGAACAACCTGATCAAGGCGCTCGCGCCGCGCTACAACATCCTGTTTCGCGACGACAAGTCGTATCCGTATCTGAAGCTGACCTCGCATCGCTTTCCGCGGATGGCGTACTACCGCGGCGCGGTCGACAAGCAGAACCAGTATTTCGGGCCGTTCCCGAGCGCGTGGGCCGTGCGCGAGAGCATTCAGATCCTGCAGCGCGTGTTCCAGCTGCGCACCTGCGAGGATTCGGTCTTCAACAACCGCACGCGACCGTGCCTGCTGCATCAGATCGGGCGTTGCACCGCGCCGTGCGTCGGCGCGATTTCGGCCGAGGACTACGCCGTCGATGTGTCGAATGCCGCGCGCTTCCTGCTCGGCCGGCAGTCCGAAGTGATGAAGGAGCTCGAGCAGAAGATGCATGCGTTCGCGGCCGAGCTGAAGTTCGAGCAGGCGGCGGCCGTGCGCAACCAGATGAGCTCGCTCGCGACCGTGCTGCATCAGCAGGCGATCGAGGTCGGCAGCGACAGCGACGTCGACATCCTCGCGGTGGTCGCGCAGGGCGGGCGCGTGTGCGTGAATCTCGCGATGGTGCGCGGCGGCCGCCATCTCGGCGACAAGGCGTATTTCCCGACGCACGTCGAAAGCGCGCTGACGCTCGCGGAGGGCGGCCTCGGCGACGATACGGATGCCGACGCGGTCGACGCGCCCGACGTCCCGGCGGAAGCGCCCGCCGGCGAGCCGGGCAGCGCGCGCGATACGACGGCGTCGATCGAAGCCGAAGTGCTCGACGCGTTCATCGCGCAGCACTACCTCGGCAATCGCGTGCCGCCGGTGCTCGTCGTCAGCCACGCGCCGGCGAGCCGCGACCTGCTCGAGCTGCTGTCCGAGCAGGCCGGCCATAAGGTGTCGCTGGTGCGGCAGCCGCAGGGGCAACGGCGCGCGTGGTTGTCGATGGCCGAGCAGAATGCGCAGATCGCGCTTGCGCGGCTGCTGTCCGAGCAGGGCTCGCAGCAGGCGCGCACGCGCGCGCTCGCCGAGACGCTCGGCCTCGAATGCGACGATCTCGCGACGCTGCGCATCGAATGCTTCGACATCAGCCACACGATGGGCGAGGCGACGCAGGCGTCGTGCGTCGTCTATCACCATCACAAGATGCAGTCGGGCGAGTATCGCCGTTACAACATCACCGGCATCACGCCCGGCGACGACTACGCGGCGATGCGTCAGGTGCTCACGCGCCGCTACGAGAAGATGGTCGAGCAGGCCGCGCAGGCGGCGGCTGCCGACGACGCGGCCGGCATCGACGGCGAATCGACGCGTCAGGCCGAAGCGTCGAGCCTGCTGCCGAACATCGTGCTGATCGACGGCGGCAAGGGGCAGGTCGAGATTGCGCGGCAGGTCTTCACGGAACTGGGGCTCGACACCTCGATGCTGGTCGGCGTCGCGAAGGGCGAGGGGCGCAAGGTCGGTCTCGAGACGCTCGTGTTCGCCGACGGCCGCGCGCCGCTCGAGCTCGGCAAGGAGAGCGCCGCGCTGATGCTCGTCGCGCAGATCCGCGACGAGGCGCACCGTTTCGCGATCACCGGGATGCGCGCGAAGCGCGCGAAGGCGCGGCAGACGTCGCGGCTCGAGGAGCTCGAAGGCGTCGGCGCGAAGCGTCGCCAGCGACTGCTCGCGCGCTTCGGCGGGTTGCGCGGCGTCGTCGCGGCGAGCGTCGAGGAGCTCGCCAGCGTCGACGGCATTTCGCACGCACTCGCCGAGCAGATCTACAAGCAGCTTCACTGACGCGGCGGCCGCGGGCCGCGCGGCCCGCGCCGGCGTTCTTGTAGCGGGCCGGTCGACACGGCACAATTGCGAATCCTTTACTGTCCCGGATGCCATGCCGTTCAATTTTCCGATTTTCCTGACGTGGGTGCGGATCGTGCTGATTCCGCTCGTCGTCGGCGTGTTCTATCTGCCGGACACGGTGATGGGCGGCGCGCATCGCAATCTCGCGGCCGCGGCGATCTTCATCCTGGCGGCGCTGACCGACTGGTTCGACGGCTTTCTCGCGCGCAAATGGAACCAGACCTCGTCGTTCGGCGCGTTTCTCGATCCCGTCGCGGACAAGCTGATGGTGACGGCCGCGCTGCTGATCCTCGTGCAGATCTCGCGCGTCGATGCGGCGATCGCGCTCGTGATCGTCGGCCGCGAAATCGCGATTTCGGCGTTGCGCGAATGGATGGCGCAGATCGGCGCGTCGAAGAGCGTCGCGGTGAACCAGCTCGGCAAGTTCAAGACCGCATGCCAGATGGTCGCGATTCCGATGCTGCTGTACTACGGGCCGCTGCCGCTCGGCGTCGCGACGATCGACACGCGCGTGTGGGGCGAGTGGCTGATGTATCTGGCGGCCATCCTGACGATCTGGTCGATGCTGTACTACATGAAGCTCGCGTGGCCGCAGATTCGCGAGCGCAGCGGCGTGTGACGCGCGTCGCGCGGGGCGGACGGCGAAAGTTTTTGGAAAAAGGGCGCGAAAAGCCCTTGACACACGAATGTGCCTTCGACATAATCTCGCTTCTCCGCTGCACGACGAAGTAACGGTGGCGGAGCAGCGATAACGCAATACGCGGGAGTAGCTCAGTTGGTAGAGCGCAACCTTGCCAAGGTTGAGGTCG
>NZ_JBQYLP010000028.1:0-3876 GCF_052683555.1 Burkholderia sp. BC1 | reverse complement strand
ACGCGGGAGTAGCTCAGTTGGTAGAGCGCAACCTTGCCAAGGTTGAGGTCGCGAGTTCGAGACTCGTCTCCCGCTCCAGACATGGGAAGCCACGCTTCCCTTTTTATTTGATGGCCTCGGCGGTCGTCGGATAAGAATCTGTCGCGTGTCGTCACGACGGCATCGGCAGTCCGCTTTCGGCGCGATAGCAAAGCGGTTATGCAGCGGCCTGCAAAGCCGTTTAGGCCGGTTCGACTCCGGCTCGCGCCTCCAGGTAGCAAGAGAAAAAGCCCCGCTTCGGCGGGGCTTTTCTTTTTTCATCGTCGCCGTTTTTCTTTGGCGTAACGTGCGCGCAGCCGCGCACGCACGCACACCGCGCGTCACCCATCAACCGGCCGGCTCGGCGTATCGAGCCTCAGCTGATAGAACGCCGCATCGAGCCATCGCCCGAACTTGAATCCCGCTTCCTTGATCGTCCCCGAATGGACGAACCCGAGCCGCGTATGCAGCGCGATGCTGCCGGCGTTGGTCGCATCGATGCAGCCCACGAGCAGATGCACGTCCGCATCGTGTGCGCGGCGGATCAGTTCGCGCAACAGCAACTCGCCGAGCCCGCGTCCGCGATGATCGCGATGCACGTACACGCTGTGCTCGACCGTGTACTTGAACGCGGGAAACGCGCGGAACGTGCCCCAGCTGGCGAAGCCGAGCAGCGTGCCTGCCGCATCCACCGCGCCGACGACCGGAAAGCCGCTCGCACGCTTCGTCGCGAACCATGCGGCCATCGCTTGGGGCGGACGCGGCTTGTAGTCGTACAGCGCGGTCGAGTTGACGATCGCGTCGTTCAGAATCTCCAGAATGGCCGGCGCGTGCTCGGCCTCCGTGCAATCGATCAGGCGCACGTCGTCGCGCTGCGGCGGGTTCGGGGAAGTCATTCGAGCTCCTGTAGACATGGGGCGGACGGGCCGCGCACGGATCGTCGTTGCATCATGCGGCCCGGATCGCGGCGGCCGATGCATCGCAGATCGCGACGATATACCGTGCCGCATGCAGCGACGGGTTGCTGAAGATCAGCGGCTGATCGAGCCGCATGGCCAGACAGTCGCCTTCGTGAAGCTGATGCAGCGTCGCGCCGAGCGTGACGTCGATGCGGCCGCGTACGACCCAGATCTGCTGGTGCCACGCGATCTCGCGCGCACCGGTGTCGTACGCGACGCGCGCGCCGGGCGGGAAGTCGACTTCGACGAGCTGAAGCGGCGACGGCCAGCCGGGCGGCGACAGATTGCGTCGCGCATAGCCGGACGCCGGGTCGCGCCATTCGGCCTGCTGCGCGCGCCGCACGAGCGGCTGCGCGGGCGCGCCGTCGTCGCCGCCGAACAACCCGGCCAGCGAAATGCCGAGCCCGGCCGCGAGCTTGTCGAGCACGACGGCGGTCGGACTGGCCGCCGCGCGTTCGATCAACGAAATCATCGAGCGGCTCACGCCGCAGCGCGCCGCGAGCGCGTCGAGCGTGTAGCCGCGCAGCGTGCGTAGCTCGCGTACGCGCCGTGCGATGCGCTCGTTGATGCCGGCGTCGTCGGCGGTGGGAGGCGGAGATTCCTGCATGATGGAGGGATTTTCCAGCAAAATGGAATGAGCGGTCAACGCTTCGCAGTGAAACGTCGATGCGCTCGCATTGCATCTACGGCACTCATCCACGCGACGAAGCGGCTTGCCGCCGGCCGGCACGCGGCGTATTATACGTTCCGACTACACTTTGCATAATTGGTGACATATGGGCATCATCAAGATTTCCGACCACATGCACGAGCGGCTGCGCTCGACGAGCACGGCGCTCAGCCGGTCGATCAACGCGCAGGCCGAGCACTGGCTGCGGGTCGGCATGCTGGCCGAGCTCAACCCGTCGGCGTCGTACGGCGACATCTGCCGGATGCTGATCGAGGCGGAGGCGCGCGGCGGTACGGGCGCGGCCGAGCCCGTCGCCGGGCGCATCGAGCAGGTGGCGTAATGGCGAAGCGCGAAATCCCGATCCGCAACCCGCAAGACAT
Source organism: Burkholderia sp. BC1 (assembly GCF_052683555.1). Taxonomy (NCBI): domain Bacteria; kingdom Pseudomonadati; phylum Pseudomonadota; class Betaproteobacteria; order Burkholderiales; family Burkholderiaceae; genus Burkholderia; species Burkholderia sp. BC1. The sequence goes on along the minus strand of NZ_JBQYLP010000028.1, from coordinate 1,849 downwards.
CGCCAAGTCGCGCGAGGCGGCCAAGCTCGCGTCGCAGGTGCTGACGATGATCGGCGAATATGTGAAGCCGGGCGTCACGACCGACGAACTGGACGAACGCTGCCGCCGCTATATCGTCGACGAACTCGGCGCGATTCCGGCCAACATCGGCTATCACGGCTATCCGAAGACGGTTTGCGCGTCGGTCAATCACGTCGTCTGCCACGGCATTCCGTCGTCGCGGCCGCTGCGCGACGGCGACATCGTGAACCTCGACATCGCGGTGATCAAGGACGGCTGGTTCGGCGACACGAGCCGCATGTACTTCGTCGGCGAGCCGGGCGAGCTGGCGCGCCGCCTCGTTGCGACGACGTACGAGGCGATGCATGCGGGCATCCGCGCGGTACGGCCGGGCGCGACGCTTGGCGACGTCGGCTATGCGATCCAGCAGGTCGCACATCGCGAAGGGTTCAGCGTCGTGCGCGAATACTGCGGGCACGGCATCGGCGACGTGTATCACGACGAGCCGCAAGTGCTGCACTACGGCCGCCCCGGCACAGGCCTGCCGCTGCGGCCGGGCATGATTTTCACGATCGAGCCGATGCTCAACGCGGGCAAGCGCGACACGCGCGTGCTCGGCGACGGCTGGACCGTCGTCACGAAGGACCATTCGCTGTCCGCCCAATGGGAGCACATGGTCGTCGTGACGGAGCAGGGCTACGAAGTGCTGACCGACGACGTGGGGCCGCCCGCGTTCGCCGAGCTACCGGGCACGCGCGTCGCCTGACGCGCACCCCGCGTGGCGGCCGGCTTCTTCGAAGTCGCCGCCGGCATTGAACCGAAGTGAAACGGGCCCGATGCGATCGGGCCCGTTTCGTTTGGCGGCGCGCGCCGCTCAGCCGCGCGTCTTTTGCCACGCGTGTTCGACGAACACGCGGCACAGCGCCTCCATGCCGCGGCGATCCTCGTCGTCGAAGCGCGCGGCGACGGGGCTATCGACGTCCCATACGCCGATCAGCGTGCCGTCGTCGGCGACGAGCGGCACGACGATTTCCGATTCCGATGCCGCATCGCACGCGATATGGCCGGGAAACGCGTGCACGTCGCGCACGACCTGCGTTTCGCGCGACTGCGCGGCCGTCCCGCACACGCCTTTGCCGAGCGCGATCCGCACGCACGCGGGCTTGCCCTGGAACGGGCCGACGACGAGTTCGGTGCCGTCGAAGAAATAGAAGCCGGCCCAGTTCAGCCGGTCGAGCGAGTGATAGACGAGCGCAGAGAAGTTCGCCGCGTTCGCGATCAGATCGCGTTCGGATTCGACGAGCGCACGCGCCTGCTCGACGAGCGTCGCGTATTGATCGGCCTTGGAAGCATCGGGGTCGTGGGACAACGTGAACATGGCTGAAAAGCGGTAAAGGTTGGAAAAACGCGCGACGCGCGTACGGCAGTCTACGGCACACGCGTGCGACGTGCAGCGCGCGGCAACACGCCGGCTCAGTCGGGTTCGAGTTCCGCGAACCGCGCCGCGAGAAAGTCGAGCAGCGCGCGCACGGCGGGCAGCAATCCGCGGCGCGACGCGAACACCGCGTGGACGATCTCGCGGCGCGGCGCCCAGTCGGGCAGCACGGTCACGAGCGTGCCGCGCGCGAGTTCGTCGCGCACCATCATCGTCGGCAACTGCACGATGCCGACGCCCGCAACGGCGGCCGCGCGCAGCGCGAGCATGCCTGCCGTCACGAAACGCGGCTGGTGATGGATTTCCGCGCTGGCGCCGTCGGGCCCGCGCAGGCGCCACACGTGCGCGGCCTGCGGCACGCCGTGATCGAGGCTCGGTAGCCGTGCGAGGTCGGCGGGCACCGCCGGCGTGCCG
>NZ_JBQYLP010000027.1:0-80229 GCF_052683555.1 Burkholderia sp. BC1 | reverse complement strand
CCATCTCGCCTGCAACTTCGGAAGTTGGTCCATTGATCAGCGTTTCCCTAGATTGCTAAAATTCAGCCGAATTCCGCGAAGTTTCAACTTTACTTCGCAAAACGCATCAACATTACTTCGGCGGACGGTTCGGGCAGGTGCCGTGGCGCGCGACACCGTTCATGCCGATCGAATTCGTGCTGTTCCCGAAGTGGGTACCGATCTCGATGTACAAGGTCGCGTACTGGGCGCGCACGACGATGGTGCCGCTGCTCGTGCTGTGCTCGCTGAAGGCCCGCGCGCGCAACCCGCGCAACGTCGCGATTCCCGAGCTGTTCGTCACGCCGCCCGACCAGGAACGCCACTACTTCCCGCCGGCGCGCGGCATGCGCCGCGCGTTCCTCATCCTCGACCGCGTGGTTCGCCATGTCGAACCGCTGCTGCCGAAACGGCTGCGCCAGCGCGCGATCCGGCACGCGGAGGCCTGGTGCGCGCAACGCATGAACGGCGAGGACGGCCTCGGCGGCATCTTTCCGCCGATCGTGTACAGCTACCAGATGATGGACGTGCTCGGCTATCCGGAAGATCATCCGCTGCGCCGCGACTGCGAAAACGCACTCGCGAAGCTGCTGGTCACGCGGCCCGACGGCAGCGTGTACTGCCAGCCGTGCCTGTCGCCGGTCTGGGATACGGCGTGGAGCACGATGGCGCTCGAACAGGCACGCAGCGTGGCCGTGCCGGAATCGGACGAATCGGCGCGCGCGCTCGACGAACTCGACGCCCGCATCGCGCGCGCCTACGACTGGCTCGCGACGCGCCTGGTGAACGACCTGCGCGGCGACTGGATCGAGAACGCGCCGGCCGACACGCAGCCGGGCGGCTGGGCCTTCCAGTACGCGAACCCGTATTACCCCGACATCGACGACAGCGCGGTCGTCACCGCGATGCTCGATCGCCGCGGCCGCACGCATCGCAACGCGGACGGCTCGCACCCGTATGCGGCGCGCGTCGCCCGCGCGCTCGACTGGATGCGCGCGCTGCAGTCGCGCAACGGCGGCTTCGCGGCGTTCGACGCCGATTGCGATCGCCTCTACCTGAACGCGATCCCATTCGCCGATCACGGCGCGCTGCTCGATCCGCCGACCGAGGACGTATCGGGCCGCGTGCTGCTGTGCTTCGGCGTGACGCGGCGTGCGGAAGACCGCGCGTCGCTCGCGCGTGCAATCGACTACGTGAAGCGCACGCAGCAGCCCGACGGCAGCTGGTGGGGCCGCTGGGGCACGAACTATCTGTACGGCACATGGAGCGTGCTCGCGGGCCTCGCGCTCGCCGGCGAGGATCCGTCGCAGCCGTATATCGCGCGCGCGCTCGAATGGTTGCGCGCACACCAGCATGCGGACGGCGGCTGGGGCGAAACGAACGACAGCTATCTCGACCCGGCGCTTGCCGGCACCAACGGCGGCGAGAGCACATCGAACTGCACGGCGTGGGCGCTGCTCGCACAGATGGCGTTCGGCGACTGCGCGTCCGATTCGGTGAAGCGCGGCATCGCGTATCTGCAATCGGTGCAGCAGGACGACGGCTTCTGGTGGCACCGGTCGCACAACGCGCCGGGTTTCCCGCGCATCTTCTACCTGAAGTATCACGGCTATACCGCGTACTTCCCGCTATGGGCGCTCGCGCGCTACCGGCGCCTGGCCGGCGCCGCCGAGGCGCGGGCGCGTGCGTCGTCCGGGCGGGCGCCGCACGCGGCCGATACCGCGCTCGCCTAAACGGCGATCGCAACGCGCCGGCGAGCGACGGCGAGCAACGGCGTGCGGCGCGATCCCCGCGGTGCGCGCGTACGCCGTTCACGCGTCGCGCAGCGCCCGCATCCGCGCGAACGCTTCGCGCAAGTCTGTGCAAAACGCTTCGCCGATCATCGACAGCGGCTGCGACGCGGACGTCACCAGATAGAAGTGATCGGGCACGACCGGCTCGAACGGCTTGACCGCGACGCGATGGCCTGCATACGCGGCCGTCACCGGATCGATCAGCGCGACACCGGCGCCGTTCGCAACGAACGCGACGATCGTCTGCGACAGCTGCGCCTCGATCGACAGCCCGCGCGACACGCCCGCGTCGACGAATACGCGGTCGATCGCGCTGCGCGCCTCGAAGCTCGGCGGAAACGAGACGAAGGCTTCGTCGCGCAGGTCGTCGGGGTGGATCACGCGCTTGCGCGCGAGCCGATGCGTGCGCGGCACGATGCAGCACATCGGTGCGTCGGCGAGCCGCTCGCTGCGTACGGCCGGATGCGGCACGGGCTCGGCGATCAGCCCGACGTCGCACTGCCCCGATGCGATCTTGTCGACGACCGTCGACGCGCTGTGCGCGAGCAGCGTGATATCGACGCCCGGATGCGCGCGCGCAAAACGCGTGATGCGCTCGGGCAGCAGGTCGAGCGCGACGGCCGGCGAGCCGGCCACGCGCAGCGTGCCGCGCCGCATCGCGCGAATCTGCTCGGCGGCCTGCGCGACGCGATCGAGCCCGACGAACGCGCGCTCGACTTCCTCGTACAGCACGCGCGCCTGCGCGGTGGGCGTGAAGCGCCCCTGCTGCCGCTCGAACAGCACGAACCCGACGCGCGCCTCGAGATCGGCGATCAGCCGGCTCACGGCCGGCTGCGAAATATGCAGATCGCGCGCCGCGCGCGTGACCGTATGGCGCTGCATCACGGCGCGGAACGCTTCGATCTGGCGGATTCTCAGTGAAGGCGTCGTCATAACATTGGGTTATGGGTCGTTGATCAACCTGTATTGGACAGCCCATTTTGCCTGTCCGAACATCGGTCCTGCAACGTACATTCCGCCACGAACGCCGCCGCCATGCACCATAACATCCCTATCCCGAACGCCCCACGCCGGAGCCGCCGATGAACGTGCGCAGTTTCGACGTCGTCGTCGCGGGCGGCGGGCTCGTCGGGATGGCGCTCGCCTGGGGCCTCGCGCGGCTCGGCGAGCGCGTCGCCGTATGCGACGGCGACGACATCGCGTTTCGCGCGGCGCGCGGCAATTTCGGGCTCGTCTGGGTGCAGGGCAAGGGCGGCCGCTGTCTGCCGTATGCGCGCTGGTCGCGCGAATCGTCCGAGCGCTGGGGCGCGTTCGCCGCGCAGCTGCAGCGCGAGACGGGCGTGGACTGCGGCTTCGAGCGGCCGGGCGGCATCGAACTGTTCGAGCATGCGGCCGACATGAACGAGGCGATCGCACTGCTCGAATCGCTGCGCCGCCAGGACGCGGCGCTCGCCTACGAAGCGCTCGATCCGGCCGAACTGCGCCGCCGCATTCCGGCCGCGTCGCCCGCGCTGGCCGGCGCGCTGTGGTCGCCGAACGACGGCCACGCGAATCCGCTCTACACGCTGCGCGCCTTGCTGCAGGCGTTCGTGCAAGGCGGCGGTGTCTATCTGCCGCGTCACGACGTCGTCGAGATTCGCCCGCGCGCGGGCCGCTTCGAAGTGGACACGCGCGACGTGCGGCTCGACGCCGCGCGCGTCGTGCTCGCGGCCGGCCTCGACAATGCGCGGCTCGCGCCGATGGTCGACATGGCCGCGCCGATCTCGCCGCTGCGCGGGCAGATCATGGTGACCGAACGGCTCGCGCCGTTTCTCGCCTATCCGACGCTCGTCGTCCGGCAAACGCAGGAAGGCTCGGTGCTGCTCGGCGATTCGGCCGAAGACGTCGGCTTCGACGACGGCCAGACGCGCCCCGCGATGGCCGACATCGCGCGCCGCGCACGCACCGCGTTCCCGGCGCTCGCGCATGCGCGGATCGTACGCGCCTGGGGCGCGCTGCGGATCATGACGCCGGACGGGCTGCCCGTCTACGAAGCGTCGCGCACGCACCCCGGTGCGTATCTCGCGATCTGCCACAGCGGCGTGACGCTGGCCGCGTCGCATGCCGATCTCGTCGCGCCGTGGATTGCCGGGCGCGCGGCGCCGGCCGAGCTGTCCGCGTTTACGACCGCGCGTTTCGCCGCACCGAAGAAGGCCCGGCATGTTTGAATCGATCGTTCCCGCCGACGCGATACGCGAACGCGTGCGCATCCATGTCGACGGCATTGCGCACGACGTGCCGGCCCATTACAGCGTCGCGGCCGCGCTGCTCGCGGCCGGCACGCTCGCCTGCCGCTCGACGGCCGTCAGCGCATCGCCGCGCGGGTCGTTTTGCATGATGGGCGTCTGCTTCGACTGTCTCGTCGAAGTGGACGGCGTGCCGAACGTGCAAGGCTGCATGACGCCCGTGCGCGACGGGATGCAGGTGCGCGCGATGCACGGCAAAGCGAGGCTCGCATGACGCGGCGTGCATGCGATCTGCTGATCGTCGGCGCAGGGCCGGCCGGCATGGCGGCCGCCATGGCCGCACGCTTGGCCGGGCTGTCGGTCGTCGTCGCGGATGAAGGTCCGTCGCCGGGCGGACAGATCTATCGCAACCTCGCCGATGTGCCGGCGAAGCTCGCGCAGTGGCTCGGCCGCGACTATGCGGCGGGACGCCCGCTGATCGACGGGCTGCTCGCGAGCGGCGCGCATTATCTGCCGCGCAGCGTGGTCTGGCAGATCGCGTTCGAGCCGGCGCCCGTCGCGATGCTGACGCTCGGCGGCGCCGCGCGCGGCACGCTCGAAATCGATGCACGCGCGGTACTGATCGCGACCGGCGCGCAAGAGCGCCCGTGGCCCGTGCGCGGCTGGACGCTGCCCGGCGTGATGGGCGTCGGCGCCGCGCAGACGCTGCTCAAATCGTCGGGGCTCGCGCCGTCGGCCGATACGGTGCTTGCCGGCAGCGGCCCGCTGCTGTGGCTGTTCGCCGCGCAGTTGCTGAACGCGGGCCGGCGCGTGCGCGCGCTGGTCGACACGACGCCGCGCGATGCCTGGCGGCGCGCGCTCCCGCATGCGCTGCCCGCGCTGCGCGGCGCGGACTATCTCCTGAAAGGCTGGCGCATGCTGCGCGCGGTGCGCGACGCCGGCATTCCGGTCTATCGCGGCGCGACCGACGTGCGCATCGACGGCGACGGCCGCGCGCAGTATCTGCGTTTTCGCGACGCGGACGGCATCGCACACGCGCTCGACACGTCGCTCGTGCTGCTGCATCAGGGCGTGATCCCGTCGACGCAGCTCGCCCGCTCGATCGGCTGCGCGCATGAGTGGGACGAACGCGCCGCATGCTGGCGGCCGCAACGCGATGCGCGCGGACGCAGCAGCGTCGCACGCGTCTGGATCGCCGGCGACGGCGCCGGCATTGGCGGCGCGCAGGCCGCGGCGATCGCGGGCGAGGTCGCGGCGCTCGATATCGCGGCGAGCGTCGGCGCGCTCGCCCCGCACGAACAGGCCGCACGCGAACGGCCGCTGCTCAAGGCATGGCGCCGCCACCTCGCGGTGCGGCCGCTGCTCGACGCGCTCTATACGCCGCCCGCCGCGCTGCGCCGCCCCGACGGCGACACGATCGTCTGCCGCTGCGAAGAAGTGACGGCCGGCGAAATCCGCCGGCTCGCGTCGCTCGGCTGTCAGGGCCCGAATCAGATGAAGGCGTTCACGCGCTGCGGGATGGGTCCGTGCCAGGGACGCTGGTGCGGCACGACCGTCGGCGAGCTGATCGCCGAGGTGCAGCAGCGCGACGTCGCCGACGTCGGCCAATACCGCGTGCGCGCGCCGATCAAGCCGATCACCGTCGACGAGCTCGCGGACGCCGTCGAACTGTCGGACGATTTCCGCCGCGGCGACTTCCCGAGCTGACGCCGCGCCCGCCCCCGCTTCCCCACACGAACGGAGCCTGACCATGAAGAAGAAGACGCGTATCACGATGCTCGTCGCCGCGGCCGCAATGGCCTGCGCGACGCTCGCCTCGGCGAAGGAATGGACGACGATCCGCATCGGTGTCGATCCGACCTATCCGCCGTTCGAATCGACCGCGACCGACGGCAGCGTGCAAGGGTTCGACATCGATCTCGGCAACGCGCTCTGCGCGAAGCTCAACGCGAAATGCGTGTGGGTGTCGAGCAGCTTCGACGGACTGATTCCGGGGCTGCAGGCGCGCAAGTTCGACGTGATCCTGTCGTCGATGGCCGCGACCGAGCAGCGGCGCCAGCAGATCGATTTCACCGATCGGCTGTACCGCAACCAGACGCGCCTGATCGCACGCACGGGCTCGGGGCTGCTGCCCGACGCGGCGAAGCTGGCCGGCAAGCGCATCGCGGTCGAGCAAGGGACGGTCCAGGAAACCTATGCGCGCGAGAAATGGGCGGCGGCGAAGGTCGAGGTCGTGCCGTATCCGAGCTACGACCAGGCGTATGCGGATCTCGTGAACGGGCGCGTCGACGGCGTGCTGATGGACGCCGTGCAGGGCCAGCTCGGCTTCCTCGCGACGCCGCGCGGCAAGGGCTTCTCGTTCGCGGGCGGCGTCGTCTACGACCCGAAGATCATGGGCAACGGCGATGCGGCCGGCGTGCGCAAGGCCGATACCGATCTGCGCGATGCGCTGAACCGTGCGATCGCGCAGATTCGCAGCGACGGGACCTACAACAAGATTCAGTCGAAGTACTTCGACTTCGATATGTACGGGAATTGACGAGCGCCATGGTGGACCGCGCGATGCAAGCGGCGTGCGTCGCCGCTTGCGCGCGAATCGGCGTTTGGGTCGGCTAGCGGCCGCGACGCCGACCGCCGCACGCGAAGCCGGCGGCTCGTCCGCATCGGCGCGCCATGCAACATCGGCGCCGACGATTCCACAAACCAAATAATTAACGACGCCCCCGCGCCGACGTCCGCCCCGTCGCCGCGTCGTGCTCGTCGGCGAGCAGCGTCGCGAACGCGGCCGCGAGCCGGTCGCGCGACGGCTGCGGCGGAAACAGCAGATACGTCGGCATCGTGACGGCCGGCGAAAACGGACGGATCGCGACGTCCGGCCCCGCGAACGCCTGCGCGACGACCGGATGCGCGAGCGTCACGCCCATCCCGAGCCGCACCATCTCGCAGCAGATCGCCGTGTACTGCGCTTCGGTCGCGAGCTTGCGCTCGACGCCCGCGCGCTCGAACACCGCATCCATCAGCGTGCGCATTCCGTCGCCCTGACAGAGCGAGATAAAGGACTCGCCGGCGAGATCGGCGGGCTTGATCGTGCGCTTGCTCGCGAGACGATGCTGCCCCGGCATCACGCAGACGGCCGCGACCTTCGACAGCAGCTCGACCTCACAATTCGACGTCTCGCTCACGTAGACGGCCACGCCGATATCGCAGAACTGCGACGCGGTCCAGTGATTCACAGTGGCCGACGTGTTCACGTGCAGCGACACCGTGACGCCCGGATACTGCTCCTGGAAGCGCTTGATCGCGCGCGGCACGAGCGTATAGCCGACCGCCGGCATCGCGGCGATCCGCAGCCGCCCGCTGCCGAGATTGCGAATCTGCTCGGCGGCGTTCGCGAGCCCGCGCAATCCGACATACGCACGCTCCACCTCGCGAAAGAACGCGGTGCCCTCGCTCGTCGGCACGAGCCGCGCGCCGACACGCTCGAACAGCGTGAGCCCCGTATCGCGCTCGAGGCTCGCGATCATGCGGCTCACGTTCGGCTGCGTCGTGAACAGCGCCTTCGCGGCGGCCGTCATCGAACCGGCCACCATCACCGCGCGAAACGCTTCGATCTGCTTCAGGTTCATCGTGCCACTCCGTATCGTCCCGTAGAGCCTAACCCTGATCCATCACATTTCGGTATGGACTGGCATTTTATTCGTATTGGACGGCATGGACCACAGGCGCCAGACTGCATTGCATCGGCGCACGTTCCGATGCCGCCGCCCACCACAATCGAATGGAGATCGCCGTCATGAACCGTTCGCCGCACCGCCGCCCGTCCCGCTTCTCTCCCGCCTCGCGCCGCGTCGCGGCGAAACCGCTCGTCGCCGCAGGCGCGGCGCTCGCGCTGAGCGCGTCGGTCGCCGCGCATGCGGAAACGACGCTGTACGTCGCGAACGTCGGCGGCTCGAACGAACAGCTCTATCGGCAGAAGGTCATCCCGGCGTTCGAGAAGGCGCACAACGTGAAGATCGTCTACGTCGCCGGCAATTCGAGCGACACGCTCGCGAAGCTGCAGGCGCAGAAGGGCCATCAGCAGATCAACGTCGCCGTGATGGACGACGGCCCGATGTATCAGGCCATGCAGCTCGGCCTCTGCGCGAAGATCGACGATGCGCCGGTCATGAAGGATCTCTATCCACTCGCGCGGCTCGGTCCGGAGGCAGTCGGTGTCGGCGTGGTCGCGACCGGCATCGGCTACAACGCCGACGCGTTCAAGAAGCTCGGCCTGCCGGCACCCGATTCGTGGAAGTCGCTCGAGGATCCGCGACTGAAGGGCAAGCTCGGCATGCCGCCGATCACCGTCACGTACGGGCTGCACACGCTCGTGATGCTCGCGCGCCTGAACGGCGGCGGCGAAAAGCGCATCGATCCCGGCTTCGATGCGATGGCCAAACGCGTCGCGCCGAACGTGCTGTCGTGGGCGCCGACGCCCGGCGAGATGGACGGCCTGATGCAGGCCGGCGACGTGATCGCAGCACCGTACGGCAGCGGCCGCGCGGTGTCGTTGCAGAACACCGGCTTCCCGCTGAAGTTCGTCTATCCGAAGGAAGGCGCGGTCGCGCTGCAGGTCGCCGCGTGCGCGGTCGCCGAAAACGCGCAGCCGCAGCTGTCGCAGCAGTTCATCCAGTACCTGCTGACGCCGGAAGTCCAGACGCTGCAAGCGCAGGCGATCGGGCTCGGCCCGGTCAACCGGACGGTGAAGCTTGCGCCGGACGTCGCCGCGCGCGTGCCCTACGGTCCCGACCAGGTCGCGAAGCTGACGACCGTCGACTGGACGACCATCAACCCGCGCCGCACCGAATGGACGCAGCGCTGGAACCGCTCGGTCGAACGCTGAACGCGCGGCGCCGCCGCTTCGCAAGGAATCCGATCCATGAGCTTTCTGACCCTGCAACACGTCTCGAAACGCTACGGCGACTTCACGGCGATCGAACAGCTCGACCTGTCGGTCGAGCGCGGCGAATTTCTGTCGCTGCTCGGGCCGTCGGGCTGCGGCAAGACGACCACGCTGCAGATGATCGCGGGTTTCGTCGCGCCGTCCGCCGGGCGCGTGACGCTCGACGGCCGCGACATCACGTACGAACGTCCGGAGAAGCGCGGCATCGGCGTCGTGTTCCAGAGCTACGCGCTGTTTCCGCACATGACGGTCGCCGGCAACGTCGGCTTCGGACTCGAAATGCGCAAGATGAAGCGCGCGCAGCGCGAAGAGCGGATCGCCGAGGCGCTCGCGCTCGTGCGGCTCGACGGCCTCGACGCGCGCTACCCGAAGGAGCTCTCGGGCGGCCAGCGGCAGCGCGTCGCGATCGCGCGTGCGATCGCGATGCGGCCCGAACTGCTGCTGCTCGACGAGCCGATGTCGAACCTCGACGCGAAGCTGCGCGAGGAAATGCACATCGAGCTGCGCGCGATCCAGAAGCGCCTCGGCATCACGACGATCCTCGTCACGCACGATCAGGTCGAGGCGATGACGATGAGCGACCGCATCGCCGTCATGCATCGCGGCCGCACCGCGCAGCTGAGCACGCCGTTCGACGCGTACGAGCGGCCGGCCACGCCGTTCGCGTCGGTGTTCCTCGGCCGCACGAACACGTTCGAAGGCGAAGTGCTGCGCCGCAATCCGCGCTGCGCGGAAGTCGCGGTCGCGAGCACGACGCTGCATGTGCCGCACGAAGGGCGCGACGTCGCGGGCCCCGTCAACGTCTACATCCGTCCGGAGAAGATGCGGCTCGCGAACGGCGACGCGCGGCTGCACGGGCGCGTCGCGACGCGCGTGTTCGTCGGCAACCAGTGGCTGCTCGTGATCGACACGGCGCTCGGCAAGCTGCATGTTACGCAGTCGAACACCGGCGCGCCGCCGCCGGACGAAGGCAGCGAAGTCGGCCTCGCGTGGGCCGACGACGATCTGCGGATGCTGACGCGGGAGGGCGCGCATGGCCACGCTTGACGATACGCGCGGCGGCGCCGCGCCATGGCTGCTGTCGGCGCCCGCGCTGCTGCTGTTCTCGACGCTGCTGCTCGCGCCGCTGCTGCTCACGCTCGTGCTGTCGTTCCACACGTTCAGCGACATCGCGGGCACGCAGCCGGGCTGGACAGTCGCGAACTATCTCGAAGTCGTTCGCGATCCCTACTATCTGACGATCTTCGCGCGCACCGCGGGCCTCGCGACCGCCGTCACGCTGCTGTCGATCGTGCTCGGCGTGCCGGAGACGATCGTGCTCGCGCGCATGCGCAAGCCGTGGCAGTCGATCTGCCTGCTCGTCGTGCTCGGGCCGCTGCTGATCTCGGTCGTCGTGCGCACGCTCGGCTGGCAGATCCTGCTCGGCAACAACGGCGTGCTCAACGATGCGCTGCAGGCGCTGCACATCACCGACGAGCCCGTGCGCCTCGTGTTCACGATGACGGGCACGGTCATCGCGCTCACGCACGTGCTGGTGCCGTTCATGGTGATGTCGGTATGGGCGACGCTGCAGACGCTCGACCCGCAGGTCGAATGGGCCGGGCGGTCGCTCGGCGCGTCGCCGGCGCGCGTGTTTCGCCGCGTGATCCTGCCGCAGATCCTGCCCGGCGTGCTGTCGGGGTCGATCATCGTGTTCGCGCTGTCCGCATCGGCGTTCGCGACACCCGCGCTGATCGGCGGCCGCCGCTTGAAAGTCGTCGCGACGGCCGCATACGACGAATTCCTCGGCACGCTGAACTGGCCGCTCGGCGCGAGCATCGCGGTACTGCTGCTGATCGCGAACGTCGCGATCGTGATGGGCTGCAGCCGGCTCGCGGAACGCCGCTTCAAGCACATCTTCGACTGACGGAGCGACGCCATGCAACGCAACGGTTTTGCCGCCCTCGCCTTCCATGCGCTGTTCGTCGCGTTCATCGTCGCGCCGCTCGCGGCCGTGATGCTCGTCGCGTTCACCGACAAGGGCTATATCTCGATGCCGTTCGACGGCGCGTCGCTGCGCTGGTTTCGCGCGATCGCCGACAACGGCGACATCGTGTCGGCGTTCTGGCTGTCGGTGCGGCTCGCGCTCGTCGCCGCGACGCTCGGCGTCGCGCTCGCGGTGCCGGCCGCGCTCGCGATCGCGCGCTACCGCTTCCCGGGACGCGGCGCGCTGACGAGCTTCTTCCTGTCGCCGATGATGATTCCGGCGGTCGTGCTCGGCATCGCGTTCCTGCGCTTCCTGTCGCTGCTGCATCTGAGCGGCTCGTTCTGGGCGCTCGTCGCCGCGCACGTCGTGATCGTGCTGCCGTATGCGCTGCGGCTCGCGCTGTCGTCCGCGATCGGGCTCGACCGCGATGCCGAGCGCGCGGCGCTGTCGTGCGGCGCGAGCCGCTTCACCGCGTTTCGCCGCGTCGTGCTGCCGATGATTCGCACGGGCGTCGCGGGCGGCTGGGTGCTGTCGTTCATCCAGAGCTTCGACGAGCTCACGATGACGATTTTCGTCGCGACACCGGGCACGACGACGTTGCCCGTCGCGATGTACAACCAGATCGCGCAGACGATCGATCCGCTCGTCACGTCGGTGTCGGCGGTGCTGATCGTCGGCACGGTCCTGCTGATGCTCGTGCTCGACCGGCTGGTCGGGCTCGATCGCATCCTGATCGGAGAAGCACGATGATTCGACCTGCAGCCGCGAGCCCCGACGTGCTCGTGATCGGCGGCGGCCTCGTCGGCACGGCCGTCGCGTACGGCCTCGCCCGCGAAGGCGCGCGCGTGACCGTGCTCGACGAGGACGACGGCGGTTTTCGCGCGTCGCGCGGCAATTTCGGGCTCGTCTGGATTCAGGGCAAGGGCCACGACCGCACGCCCTACGCGAGCTGGTCGCGCAGCTCGGCCGTGCGCTGGCCGCAGCTCGCCGCGAGCCTGCTCGAGGACAGCGGCGTCGATGTCGCACTGCGCCAGCCCGGCGGCTTTCATCTCTGCTTCTCCGACGACGAGCTCGCGGAGCGGCGCACGCGTCTCGCGACGCTGCAGGCCGCGCTCGGCGATTATCCGTTCGAGCTGCTCGATCATCGCGAGCTGCGCGAGCGCTTGCCGGGCATCGGCCCCGCGGTCGTCGGCGCGAGCTACACGCCGATGGACGGCCACGTGAATCCGCTGAAGCTGCTGCGCGCGCTGCACGCGTCGATGCAGCACCGCGGCGTGCGCCTCGTGTCCGGCGCGCGCGTGCAGCAGGTGCGCGCCGAAGGCGCCGGCTTCGTCGCCGACAGCGCGGCCGGCACGTTCCGCGCCGGCCGCCTCGTGCTCGCGGCCGGCCTCGGCAATCGCACGCTCGCGCCGCAGGTCGGGCTCCATGCGCCGGTCGCCCCGAATCGCGGGCAGGTGCTCGTCAGCGAACGCGTCGCACCGTTTCTCCGCTATCCGACCATCAACGTGCGGCAGACCGACGAAGGCACCGTGCAGTTCGGCGACTCGATGGAGGAAGTCGGCTTCGACGACCTGACCACGACGCCGGTGCTCGCCGACATCGCGCGGCGCGGCGTGCGCGCATTCCCGATGCTGCAGCACGTGCGGCTCGTGCGGATGTGGGCCGCGCTGCGCGTGTACAGCCCCGACGGCTTTCCGATCTACGACGAATCGCCGCAGCATCCGGGCGCGTTCGTCGTCACCTGCCACAGCGGCGTCACGCTCGCGGCCGCGCATGCGATGCGCATCGCGCCGTGGATCGTCGGCGCGCCGATGCCCGACGAGTTGCCCGCGCTGTCCGCGCGGCGCTTTCCGGACGCGCCCGACACGATCGCCGCTGCCGCCCGGCCCGCTCCCGCTTACTGACCTTGTCCGCCCGCCCATGACTGCCCACCCGAGTTCGTCCCTGTTCAAGCCGCTCGATGCCGCCGCGGCGACCGTCGAGATCCGCTTCAACGATGCGCCGCTGCGCGTGCCGGCCGGCGTCAGCGTCGCTGCCGCGCTGCTCGCGGCCGGCGTACGGCGCTTTCGCGCGACGCCCGTGTCGCATGCGCCGCGCGCGCCCTACTGCATGATGGGCGCGTGCTTCGAATGTCTCGTCGAAATCGACGGCGTGCCCGCGCGCCAGAGCTGCATGGTCGACGTGCGCGACGGCATGTGCGTGCGCACGCAGGAAGGCGCGCGCGACCTGCCGCTCGAATCCGCGCTTGCCGCCACGTCACTGGAGAACGCCGATGACCGCTGAATTCATGCAGGAAACCGTCGACGTCGTCGTGGTCGGCGCCGGCCCCGCCGGCCTCGGCGCCGCCGCGCGCGCAGCGCGCGCGGGGCTGTCGGTCGTGCTGCTCGACGAGCAGGATGCCGTCGGCGGCCAGATCTATCGCGCGATCGAGCGCGCGGACGCACGCCGCCGCGAGATCCTCGGCCCCGACTACGCGGCCGGCGCCGCGCTCGCCGACGCATTCGCGCGCTCGGACGCCCGTCATTTGACGCGCACGACGGTCTGGCAGGTCACGCGCGAGCGGCAGGTGCACTATCTGCGCGACGGCAAGGTCGGCTGCTTCGACGCGCGCCGTGTGATTCTCGCCACCGGCGCGCTCGAGCGGCCGTTCCCGATTCCGGGCTGGACGCTGCCCGGCGTGCTGAGCGCGGGCGCCGCGCAGATCCTGCTGAAGAGCGCGGGCGAAGTGCCGTCGACGCCGCCGGTGCTGGCCGGCTGCGGGCCGCTGCTCTATCTGCTCGGCTGGCAGTATCTGCGCGCCGGCGTGCCGATTCGCGCGCTCGTCGACACGACGCGGCCCGCCGATCGCTGGCGCGCGAAAAAGCATCTGTTCGCGGCGCTGCGCGCGTGGCCGTTCCTCGGCAAGGGGCTGCAGATGATGCGCGCGCTGCGCGACGCGAACGTGCCGATCCACGAAGGCGCGGACGATCTCGCGATCGTGAGCCGCGCGGGCGACGACGGCCAGCCGCGCGCCGCCGCCCTGACGTTTACGGCGCAGGGCCGCGCGCACCGCATCGACGCGGACGTGATCCTGCTGCATCAGGGCGTCGTTCCGAACACGCAGTTCACGCATGCGCTGCGCGCCGCGCACCGCTGGGACGACGCGCAGCTCTGCTTTACGCCGCAGGTCGATGCGTGGGGCGAACTCGACGTGCCGGGCATCTTCGTCGCCGGCGACGGCGCCGGAATCGGCGGCGCACAGGCCGCGGCGCAACAGGGCACGCTCGCCGCGCTCGCGGTGGCCGCGCAGCTCGGTGCGCTCGACGAGGCCGCGCGCGATCGCGAAGCGGCCGCGCATCGCGACGCGCTCGCCCGCGCGCTGCGGATCCGGCCGTTCCTCGACAGCCTGTACCGGCCGCGCGACGCGAACCGCATTCCCGCCGACGACACGATCGTCTGCCGCTGCGAGGAAGTGACGGCCAGCGAGCTGCGCGGCTTCGTCGCGCTCGGCTGCGTCGGCCCGAACCAGGCGAAATCGTTCGGCCGCTGCGGGATGGGACCGTGCCAGGGACGCCTGTGCGGGCTGACCGTCACCGAGGTGATCGCCGATGCGCGCCGCGTCGCGCCCGACACGGTCGGCTACTACCGGATCCGGCCGCCGATCAAGCCGATCACGCTCGGCGAACTGGCCGGTGAGTGACATGACCGGCTCACACGAGGCGATACGCGACGAAGCCGATGCGATCGTGATCGGCGGCGGCCTGCACGGCACGAGCAGCGCGTGGCATCTTGCGCGGCGCGGCGCGCGCGTGATCGTGCTCGAGGCCGACTACGTCGCGCGCCATGCGTCGGGCGTCAACGCCGGCGGCGTGCGCACGCTCGGCCGGCCGCTCGACGAGATTCCGCTTGCGCTGCTGTCGCGCGAGCTGTGGCACACGCTGCCGGATCTGATCGGCGATACGGGCGGGTTCGTGCCGTCCGGCCAGCTGAAGATCGCCGAAACCGAGGCGGAGCTCGACGAATGCCGCGCGCGCGTCGCGCTGCTCGAAGCGCACGGCTACACGCACGAAACGCTGATCGACCGCGCGCGCGTGCGCGAACTCGAGCCCGCGCTCGCGCCGCACGTGACGGGCGGCATCTGGGTCGAGCGAGACGGCTACGCGCTGCCGTTTCGCACGACCGCCGCGTTCCGGATCGCCGCGCAGCGACACGGCGCACGCTTTCACGAACGCACGCCGGTCACGCATCTCGAGCGGCGCGGCACGCGCTGGATCGCGCAGTCGCCGCGCGGCGCGTTCGCGGCCCGCAAACTGCTGATCGCGGCCGGTGCGTGGTCGGGCGAATTCGCGCGCGCGGCCGGCGAACCGGTGCCGCTGCATGCGGAAGGACTGATGCTGATGGTCACGCAGTGCGTCGCGCCGTTTTGCCGCGCGACGCTCGGCGCGACCGGGCGGCCGCTGTCGTTCAAGCAGTTCGACAACGGCACGGTCGTGATCGGCGGCAAGCTGATCGGCCATGCGGATCTGCAGGCGCGGCACGGCGAAGTCGACTTCATGCGGCTCGCGCGCAGCGCGCGCACCGTCGTCGATCTGTTTCCGCATCTGCGCGATCTCGGCATCAACCGCGCGTGGGCCGGTGTCGAGGCATTCACCGACGATGCGCTGCCGGTGATCTCCGCGAGCCGCACCGCCGACGATCTCTACTACTCGTTCGGCTATTGCGGCAGCGGCTTCCAGCTCGGCCCCGGCTGCGGGCAGGTCGTCGCCGAGCTGATGCTCGACGGCACGCCGTCCGTGCCGCTCGACGCATTCGCGATCGATCGCTTCGCGCGCGCACGTGGCGCGGCGCCTGCGACTCACTGAATCTTTCCACCTGCCGTCATGGCGAAGGAGCATTTGTCATCATGTCCGAAATCGTTCGCATCGAAACCAATGCGCGCATGAGCCGCGTCGTCAAGGCCGCCGGCCTCGTCTTCATCGGCGGCCAGACGTCCGCCGATCCGTCGCCCGACGTCAAGGTGCAGACCGCGAAAGTCCTCGAGAAGATCGACGGCTTTCTCGAACAGGCCGGCATCGACAAGACGCGGCTCGTGTCCGCGCAGGTGTGGCTCGCCGACATCGCGCGCGATTTCGCCGGCATGAACGAGGTCTGGGATGCGTGGGTGCCGGCCGGTCATGCACCGGCGCGCGCGACCGTCGAGGCGAAGCTCGCGGCGCCGCATCTGCTGGTCGAGATCGCCGTCGTCGCCGCGCAAGGTTGAGCGCTGCGTTCGACGGCATGGTGGGCGCGCAGCAGCACGCGCGTGCGCCTGCGTGTGCGTGCGCGTTCATGTAACGAGCGCTAGCGTTCGCCGCCGAGCGACGCCAGTATCCGGTACGCGATCTCGACGCGGACTTCGTTCGGCACGCGGCGATTGGCGAGCATCACGAAGCCGATCCGCTTCGCCGGCACGAACGCGACATACGTGCTGAAACCGTTGGTCGACCCGGTCTTGTTGATCCAGACGTTGCGCTGCGGCGCGAGCGGCGGCGTCAGCGCAACGGCCGGCACTGCGTCCGATAGCATCTTCGACGCGTTGCCTTCGAGCAGCGTCGGCAGCGCGACCGGATACGGATACTGCTCCCAGATCAAATCCTGCGTCAGCGGACCGGCCCGGAAGTAGCCGGTGTGCGTCCGTTCGATCGCGCGCTGCAGCCGCGGCGCGATGTCGATCGCGCCCATGTTCGCCTGCACGAAGCGCAGCAGATCGGCGGCCGTCGTGCGCACGCCGTACGCCGGCTGCCACAGCCCGCCCGGCTTCATCCGGATCGGCGTGCCGTCGGTCGTATAGCCCTGCGCGTAATCGGCGCGGCGGGCGTCCGGCACGTCGATATATGTGTGTGTCATGCCGAGCGCCGGAAACAGCCGTTGCTCCATCAGCTCGGCGAAGTCGCGCTTCATCGCCTTCGCGGTGATCCAGCCGAGCGTGCCGATGCCGACGTTCGAGTACACGCGCTGCGTGCCCGGCACCGATGCCGGACGCCACGCGTCGAAATAGCCGATCAGCGTCGCGTCGTCGTGAATCGCGTCCGGGACCTGCTGCGGCAGGCCGCCGGCCGTATGCGTGCCGAGTTCGAGCAGCGTCAGCGCGCCGGCCGGCTTGCCGTTCAGGGCCGGCACGTAGCGCGCGACGGGATCGGACAGCGACAGCTCGCCGCCCTCCTGTGCGTCGGCCACCAGCGTCGCGGTCAGCGTCTTGCTGACCGAGCCGATCTCGAACAGCGTGTCGGCCGTCACCGGCTTGCCGGTGTCCTTCGACATCACGCCGTAGTCGAACACATAGCGCTTGCCGTCGACGATCACGCCGATCGCGACGCCGGGAATCGCGTACTGCTTCATCGCGGGCGCGACCTGCTGCGTGACGATTTGTCGGATATGCGCCTGCGTGAGTTCGGCCGCGCGGCCGGTCGTGGCGATTGCGGCGGTCGCGACGAGCAGCGTCGCGACGACACGTGTGACGGTGATTCGCATGGTTTTCAGGTTCCTGTCGGGCGGTGGAACGAACAGCTTCGGCGCGCGCGGCCGCGCGCCGTAATGGCAACGGCGACGGACGGGCGACGCGACGGGGCGGCGCCGGCCGGTTGCCGATGCAGGACTATCCGCTGCCGGCCGCGTGCCGACAATCGACGATATGTTGCGCGAGCAGAAAGAAAAACTAATGGGCGGGCAACGCGCTCGCGTGCGCGTTGCGTTGCGCGGCGGCCTGTCACGCCTGCGTCGACACGAGCGCGCCGGCCGACGATGCGCCCGACTGCTGCAGCGCCTGCGCAAGCTGCCCGATCGCCGCGGACAGCGCGGCCGACACCGCGCTCGCTTCCGCGCTCAGCGCCTGCTGTTCGACCGCTGCGGCCGGGTCGGTCTTCGCGCGTTGCGCGGCGCGCGCGATCTGCTGCTGCAACTGCGCGAGCTGCTTCTGCAGACGCTCGATCAGCTGCTTCAGTTGCTTGAGGGCCGGGTTGTCGGCATCGCTGCCGGCCGCGCCGAGCGTCGGTCCCGTCGGCGTTGCGCCGGCGGACGTCGTATCGCCCGACGCGCCGGCCGCCGACGAAGCATCGGCGGGCGCGGTCGATGTCGCGTCCGTGGCGCCGCCGGCGGCGGGCAACGCAGACGCATGGGTCGCGGAAAGATCGATCTGCATCGTGTCGGTCCGGAATGAATGAACGGGTCGTATCGGTTGAGCCCTGCGTGGCTTACAACCGGTTGACGGCATTCGTCACACGAAACTTGAGGATCCGGCCGCGGCAGACGGGCCACGCGAATTCCGCATCGAAGGGCCGGATGAGCGCCGCGACGACGCTGGTAAAATCGCGCTTTTCGCCGGCCGCCCACGCGCCGCACGCCGATCGTGCCGCGCAACGCGCGCCGTCACCGCGACCGCACCGGTCGCCCGTTGTTCATCCCCGCGTCATCCGCCGATTCGAGCAACGCACCAAGCCGCAGGTCCGGCGCCGGCGATCGCCCGTTCAACCGATTCTCGATTCGAGGAACCCACGATGGCCCGCATCGGCGCCTTCTGCATCACGACGTGGCTTGCGGCCGCGATTCTGTATTTCGGCCAGCATTCGGTCGCGATGATCGCGCTCAGCGGGGTCGTCGTGTTCGGCGGATTCGATCTGCTGCGTCCGTGATCGACATGGCGGGCGCATGCCGCGCGCACATCGGCGCCTGCACGCCGCGTCGCGCGACACGCGCGTGCGTCAGCGCGGCAGCGTCCGCAGCGACGACGGCCCGCCCGACAGCGCGATCCGCTGGCCCGTATCGCGCAGCTTGCCGCCCTCGACCGCATAAAGCGCGAGCTGCCGCTCGACGTTGAACTGCACGATCACGTGCCGGCTGTCCGCGGTGAACACGATGCCTTGCGATGCCTCGCCGCCCGGCACTTCGCTCGTCTGCACCGCACGGCCGTCGCGGATTTCGAACAGCAGCACCTTGCCGCGCTTGTGCCGGCCCGGATTGTCGGCCGTCAGGTTCGACCCGTCCATCGCCTGCACGGCGATCCACTTGCCGTCCGGCGAAATCGCGACGCCTTCGGGCAGCGACGGGACGGTCAGATACTGGACGGTGCGGAACGGCACACGGGACACGTCGATCAGCGCGATCGTATCCGCATCGCCGGCGAGCGTGCCCGTATAGCCGGGCAGCCCCGCGAGCCCGACGTTGCTGACGACGGCCCAGCGACCGTCGCTCGACACGTCGATCGTGTACGGCGCGACGCCCGTGCTCAAACGTGCCCCGCTGTCGGTCACCTTGCCGTCGTCGACGTTCAGCACCGCGATGCCCTGCTCGTCGCGCAGCGACACGAGCGCATGCTTGCCGTCGTGCGTGAAGCTGATGCCGGCCAGCCGCTTTTTGCCGATCTTCAGATTGCCGTCGAGCGTGACCTGCGTGCCGTCGATGCGCAGGATCGATACGCTGCCGTCGACGTTCGCGACGAGCGCGAGCCGGCCGGAGCGATCGATCGCGATCCCTTGCGGATGCGTACCGAGCTCGATCCGCGCGATGCTCGGCGGCGACGCGCCGAGATTCACGACCTGCACGAACGTGTCGTACACGAGTTGCTTCGCGGCCGTGTCGTAGCGCGTCGGCGCGCCGACGAGCGCGAGCTTCGCGTCGGGCGCGATCGCGACGGCTTGCGGCGGCCCCTGAATGCCGTTCTCGACGTCGACGGTCTGCGCGACCTTCGGCGGAAACGTGCTTGCGTCGAGCAGCGTCAGCGTGTCGGCGGGCGGCGACGGCAGATACGTGTCGCGGCCTTCGACGCGCTGATACTTGCCGTCGTTGCCGGACACGATCCAGTCGGCGGCATGCACGGCGACGGTAGCGGAGGCCAGCGCGAGCGCGACAAGCGCGCGCGTGCGGCGCAGGCGGAAGGAATGCGTAGGCATGAGCGGTCGGTTCTCCGGGTCGGTGCGGATGCTGGAAACGCGCGACCCGGCGCCATCGCGGGTCGCGCCTTCGCATGATGCACGAAACGGCGCGACGCCGGCGTTCGGCAAGTCACCGCGCGCGCATGCGGCTTACGCGGCGGGCGCCCATCGATCGATCGCGTCGAGCGGATAGACGGGACGGGCGAGCCGCGCGTAACGGAACAGCGCGTAGTCGGAGCTCGTCACGCCGCGGCTGTCGCATTCGACGAGCGCGGCGGCGATCGGCACGAACACCGGCCGGCAGTACATCCGCGACTTCAGCAGCAGGAATCGCGCGCGACGCGGGTCGATCCCGACGCTCTCGAATACGCCGAGATCCCACGGCTCCTGCGTGCGCTCCGAGATCACGAGCGTGGCCGCGCCGATGTCGAGCACGGCCGTGCGGCCCATGTACGCGCGCTGGCCCGTATACGTCGGCCCCGTGATCACGTATTCGCCGTCGGTCAGCGCGCGCACGATGCCGGTCGCGACGAACGGCTCGCGCTGCACGCCGCCGTGCGACGGCCGCTTGTTGCCGACCGGCACCGTGACCGTCGCACCGACGCCGGCGGCGATCAGCTGCGCGACGGCGTCCGGGTCGCACAGCGGGCCGCTGACGATGCCGTCGAGCCGCTGCGCCAGCGCTTCCTCGAGCACGTCCATCGTGTCGCACGGGCCGCCCGACATGCAGTTGTCGCCGTGATCGAGCATCAGCACCGGCCGCTCCGAATCGCGCGCGAGCGCCGCCGCCTGGGCGACCGATTCCGCGAGCGGCGCGCTGCGATACACGAATTCGTCGCGCGCCTCCCAGATCTGCCGCGCGATGCGTGCGGCCACTGCGTCGGCCGCGGCGCGGTCGCCGTCGCCGACCACGACGACGCTGATGCATGGCGCCGGAATATCGGCGAGCGAGAAGCCGGGCAGCACCGACACGGCGAGCATGCCGTCCGCTTCCGCCGCGCGCGCGGCCTCCACCGCACGCCGCATCGCGCCTTCGGCGCTCGCGCTGCGCAGCGTCGACGTCATCAGCGGCGGCTGGCGCCACGCGAGCACCGGCCGCGCGCGGCCGTGCAGCCGGTCGAACAGCAGGCGCGCCGCATGCTCGCCCGTCTCGTACATGTCGACGTGCGGATAGGTCTTGAAGCTGACGATCACGTCCGCATGATCGATCATCTTCTGCGTGACGTTCGCATGCAGGTCGAGCGCGACCGCGATCGGCGCATTGGGCAGCACCGCGCGCACGCGTTCGAGCAGATCGCCCTCGCCGTCCGCGCTCTGCTCGGCGACCATCGCGCCGTGCAGATCGAGCATCACCGCGTCGCAGCCGGGCGCGGCCGCGACGATCGCCTCGCAGATCGCCGCATACGCGTCGGCCGAGACGGGGCCGCTCGGATTCGCGGCGGCCGACACCGGCGTGACGATGTCGGCGCGCTCGCGCGCGGCGGCGTCGAGAAACGCGGCCATCGCCGTGCGCATGCCGCGGTTCGCGCGCGCCGCGTCGTCGCCCCAGTCGGGGCCGTCGCGGCCGAAGGCCGCGAGCGGCGTCGGCACCGGCGAAAACGTGTTCGTCTCGTGATTCATCCGGGCGATCAGGATCTTCATCGTGTCGCGTCCTCCTTGTCGCGTGCGGCCGGTGCGCGCGCGATCGTCGGTTTCGTTGCGCGGCGACCGGCCGCGCGCGGCATCGTCATGGCGATCCGCGTCGAGCGAACGCCGCGCGACGTTCGCGCACGGCGACGCCGCGACGATGCGCGCGGCATGCGCGGATCGACATGCCGCTCAAGCGTAGCCGGTCGTGCCCTTCGTTTCCAGATATTCGGCGAGGCCGAATTCCGCATACTCGCGCCCGTTGCCCGAACGCTTGTACCCGCCGAACGGCGCGGCCGGATTCCACGCCGGATAGTTGATGTGCACGTTGCCGACGCGCAGCCGCGCGGCCACGCGCCGCGCGCGTTCGAGATCCTTCGACTGCACGTAGGCGGCGAGCCCGTACACCGAATCGTTCGCGAGCGCGATCGCCTCGTCCTCGGTCCGGTACGTCATGATCGACAGCACGGGCCCGAAGATTTCCTCGCGCGCGATCGTCATGTCGGGCGTCACGTTCGAGAATACCGTCGGCCGCACGTAGAACCCGTCGCCGAGCCCCTCCGGCCGGCCGAGGCCGCCCGCGATCAGCGTCGCGCCTTCGTCGATGCCGAGCCGGATGAACTGCTGGATCCGCTCGAACTGCGTGCGGCTCACGACCGGCCCGATCGTCGTCTCGGGCGAACGCGGATCGCCGACGATCGTGCGGCGCGCCTCGTCGCGCGCGGCCGCTTCGGCTTCGGCCAGCCGATCGACGTGCACGAGCATGCGCGTCGGCGCGTTGCACGACTGGCCGCTGTTGCTGAAGCAGCTGCGTACGCCGCGCGCGACCGCGTCGGCAATGCCCGCGTCGGGCAGGATCAGGTTCGGGCTCTTGCTGCCGAGTTCCTGATGCACGCGCTTGACGGTATCGGCCGCGGCCTTCGCGACCTCGATGCCTGCGCGCGTCGAGCCCGTGAACGACACCATGTCGACGTCCGGATGCCGCGCGAGCGCATCGCCGACGACCTGCCCGTAACCGTGCACGAGGTTGAACACGCCGGGCGGCACGCCGGCTTCGTCGAGGATCTCCGCGAACAGGATCGCGCTGAACGGCGCGATCTCGCTCGGCTTCAGCACCATCGTGCAGCCGGCAGCAAGCGCAGGCGCCACCTTGCAGACGATCTGGTTGATCGGCCAGTTCCACGGCGTGATCAGCGCGCAAACGCCGATCGGCTCGTGCGAGACGAGCAGCGAATCGGTCTGCGTCGCAAAGCGGAACGACTGCAGCGCGCGGATCGTCTGCTGGAGGTGCGCGGTGCCGACCGCGGCCTGCATCGCACGCGCGAACGCGATCGGGGCGCCCATTTCCTGACTGATCGTCTGCGCGACCTCGTCGTAGCGGCGCCGGTAAATGTCGAGCACGCGCGACAGCAGCGCAACGCGCGCGTCGACCGGCCAGCGCGCATACGCATCGAACGCCTGCTTTGCGGCGGCGACCGCGCGGTCGACCTCGGCCGTGCCGCCGATGCCGAGCCGCGCATACGGCCGCGCCGTGGCCGGATCGATCACGTCGATCGATTGTTCGTCCGCCGGGTCGAGCCATTGTCCGGCGATGTAGGCTTGTCGGGACGTACGCATCGAATGCTCCTGTGGGTTTGGCGCGCGGCACGGGCGCTCAGCGCGTCGCGCGCGCATACGCGTCGGCGACGATGTCGCGAATCTGCGCGACGAACCATGCGATCTCGTCGCGCGTCATCACGAGCGGCGGCGAGAACTGCACGATCGGCGTGCCTTCGTGATCGACGCCGGCGCGGCACAGCAGCCCCGCATCGAAGATCGCCGGCGCGAGCACGGTCGACACGAAGGTCCGCGCGTCGATGCTGCCGGTCCAGCGGCGTGCCTGCTTGTCGGTCACGAGTTCGAGCGAATAGTGATAGCCGTCGCCACGCACGTCGCCGACGCACGGCAGCTCGAGCAGCGCATCGAGCGTCGCGCGGAAATACGCGGCGTTGTCGCGCACGTTGTCGAACACGCGCTCGCGCTCGATGATCGCGAGATTCGCGAGCGCGGCCGCGCAGGCAACCGGATGGCCGCCGTAGGTCGCGCCGTGCAGGAACATCTGCTGCGGACCTGCGAGTACCGCATCGACCACCGCGTCGCTCGCGATCACGCCGCCGAGCGGCACATAGCCCGATGCGATTCCTTTCGCGAACGTGATGATGTCCGGTTTCAACCCGTAGCGCGTCGAGCCGAAATACTCGCCGACGCGGCCGAACCCGCAGATCACTTCGTCCGCGACGAGCAGCACGCCGTGCCGGTCGCAGATCTCGCGCAGCCCGGCCGTGTAGCCGGCCGGCGGCGTCAGGCTGCCGCCCGCGTTCTGCAGCGGTTCGACGACGATCGCCGCGACCGTGTCCGGCCCTTCCTGCACGATCAGCGACTCGATCTCGTCGAGCAGATGACGCGTGAACTGCGCTTCCGTCTCGTCGACCGGCCGGCCGTAGCGCTTCGTGTTGCCGACGTGCCGCACGCCCGACATCAGCGGCTCGAAATGCTTGCGGAACGCCGTCATGCCGTTCAGCGCGAGCGCGCCGAACGACGTGCCGTGATACGCGACGCGCCGCGCGATGAACTTGCGCCGCTGCGGCTCGCCGCGCGCCTGGTGATACTGGCGCACGAGCTTGATCGCCGATTCGTTCGACTCCGATCCGCTCGACGTGAAGAACACGCGATTGAGCCCCTCCGGCGCCAGGGTCGCGAGCCGCTCTGCGAGCCGGATCGCCGGTTCGTGCGCGTAGCTCCAGTTCGTCGCGAACGGCAGCCGCGTCATCTGCTCGCGCACCGCGTCGCCGATCTCCGCGCCGTGGCTGTAGCCGACCTGCACGCAGTACAACCCGGCCAGCGCATCGAAGTAGCGCTTGCCGTCGCGATCGACGAGCCAGCATCCTTCGCCGCGGTCGAAGACGGTCAGCGCCGCGTCGCCGTATGCGTCGGCATGCGTGAAGTGCATCAGCAGATGACGCTTCGCGAGCGCCTGCAGATCGGTATCGGGATTGACGTTCATTGCCTCGTTCCTCCTTATCAGTGCCGGTGCGACGACCGGCCGTTCAATTCATCGTCAGCGTCGGCGCGGGGCGCGTGAAGCCGCGCGTGAGCCAGACGAGCTGCGCGAGTCCGAGCGCGAGCCACGCGATGCCGACGTAGAACGTCTGGCGCGACAGCCCCGACCACAGCCAGACGTTGAGCGCGAAGCCGATCGCGGGCATCGCGCCGAACCGGATCCAGCCTGCCGCCGTGCGATGTTCGGGCCGCGACAGATAGCTGCGCATCACGCAGAGGTTCACGACCGCGAACGCGACGAGCGCACCGAAGCTGATCATCGTCGACGCGAGATCGAGCGTGATGAACAACGCCGACAGCGACACGGCGCCGACCGCGAGCGTCGCGCGCACCGGCGTGCGCAGCCGTACATGCAGACGGCCGAATACGCATTCGGGCAGCACGCGGTCGCGTCCCATCGCGAACAGCACGCGCGTGACGCTTGCCTGCCCGGCCATCGCGCTCGCGAAGCAGCCGGCCACGTAGACCGCGACGAAAAACGCGGACAGCGGGCCGCCGCCGATATGCCGCATCAGCTCGAGACTCGCCGAATCGAGATCGCGAAACGCGTGCCAGTCCGGAAACGCGGCCTGCCCTGCATACGCGATCAGCATGAACAGCACGCCGCTCGCCAGCGTGCAGAGCAGGATCGCGCGCGGCACCGTGCGCCGCGGTTCGCGCGTTTCCTCGGACAGCGTCGACACCGCGTCGAAGCCGAGAAACGACAGGCACAGAATCGCGGCGCCGGAGAAGATCGCGTGTGCGTCCTCCGTGGCGGGCAGCGCGATCGTCGTCGACAGCGCGTCGCCGCCCGCCACGCGCGCGGCCGCAACGAGAAACACGGCGATGAACACGAGCTGGCTCGCGATCAGGATCAGGTTCACGCGATTGACGAGCCGGATGCCGATCACGTTCAGCGCCGTGATGAATGCGATGCTCGCGACGATCCAGACGGCGGGCGGCACCGCGGGGACGATCTGCTTCATGTAGATGCCGATCGCGAGATAGCTGATCATCGGGATGAACAGGTAGTCCATCAGCAGCGCCCAGCCGACCATGAAGCCGGCCGACGTGCCGAAATTGCGGCTCGCGAACGTGTACGCGGAGCCTGCGCTCGGCATCAGACGCGTCATATGTCCGTAGCTGCGCGCGGTGAACAGCATCGCGATCAGCGTGACCGCGTAGGCGGCGACGAGGTGGCCGTTCGTCTCGCGCGTGACGAGGCCGTACGTCGTGAACACCGTCATCGGCAGCATGTAGGCGAGACCGAAGATCACGAGCGTGAACAGGCCGAGCGGACGCGCGTGCCGCGACGCGAAGGCGTCGCGCGCGTCGGCGTCGGAGGCGGAATCGTCGAACGCGGCGTGCGGCGCGCGTCGAGCGGATGTGCTGTCTGTCATGCTGTCCTCACGTGTATGTCGTCCGTCGTGTCGTGTCGCGCCGCTCGCGGCCGTCGACGGCCCCAGCGCGATGTCGGACAGAGTGTGGTGCGCCAAAAACGCGAGGACGAATGACAAATGCGGACGTAATCGAGGGATATTTCCGGACAGGCAGACATGCGCGGCCGCGCCGGCGCGCGACGCGTGCGACGCCTCTGGCGCCGCGCGCACATTCCGGCTATGTTCTACGCGATCCCGTCGCCGCCTCACTGCCATGGACAGCCGGTCTCACCGACATCAAAGCAGCGCCGAACGCAGCCTGCGTTCGTTTCCCGATCTCGCGCGTCCGGCCGGACGCCAGGAAGACATTCCCGCCACCGTCCACGCGATCGCGGTCGCGCTCGACGAATGCCGCGTCAGACACATCGACAGCGCCGCGCTGCTGGAAGGCACGGGGCTCGGCGCCGACGAAGTCGCGTCGCCGAACCTGTACGTGAACCGCGCGCAGGAGCAACGCTGCTTCCGCAATCTGCTGCGATGCAGCGGCGTGCCGTCGATCGGGCTGTGGATCGGCGCGCGGCTGCACGTCTCGACGCTCGGTCTTGCCGGCTACGCGATGCTGATCAGCGACTCGGTGACGCAGGCGTTTCGCTGCATGAGCCAGTTTCCGCTGTTCATGGGGCTGTACTTCGACGTGCGCGTGCATGCGCATGCGGACGGCATGACGGTGACGATCGACCGCTACAACGGCGAGCCCGATCTCGAGGTGTTCCAGACCGACATGTGTCTGTCGAGCCTGCGGCTGATCGTGTCCGATCTCGTCGGCAAGCCGGTCTGGCCCGACCAGTTGCTGCTCGCGCGCCGCACGCCGCGCAATGCGGCCGACTACGTGCGGCATTTCGGCTGCAAGGCCGTTTTCAATGCGGGCGAGAACAGTCTCGTGTTTACTGCGGTGAACGGCACCGAAACGCCGCGGCTCGCGAACGAGGTCAGCTTCAACGCGCTGCACGGCCAGTGCGAGGCGCTCGAGCGGCAATGGGCCGCATCGATCGGCACGCGCTTCGCCGATCGTGCGAAGGCGCTGATGACGCGCGATCTATCGCGCTTCAAGTCGATGACGTCGCTCGCCGATGCGCTGCACATGACGGAGCGCACGCTGCGCAGACGGCTCGAGAAGGACGGTATCTCGTTTCAGATGCTGCTCGACGACGTGCGGCGCGACGAAGCCGCACGGCTGCTCGACGATCCCGCGCTGACGGTCGCCGCGATCGCCGAGCATCTCGGCTACAGCGAGCCGCGCGCGTTCCGTCATGCCTACCGGCGCTGGACCGGACGCGCGCCGCGCGAGGGCCGCGGCGGCGATGCGTGACGGTCGCCGCGGCTCGCTGTGCGCATTGCGGTGCCATCCGGGAGAAGCGGACCTGCACGAGGCCCGCGATCCAACCACGCGAAAGGGCGATCACCGGCAGCCCTGCGCGCCCAGCCTTTCCTTCAGAAACTCGACGCACGCGCGCACCTTCGCGGACTGCGCGAGCCGCGCCGGATAGACGGCCCAGACATTCGCCGGCTGCGTGACGCCCGGCAGCACACGCTGCAGCCGGCCCGCATCGAGCAACGGCTGTACGTCCCACACCGAGCGCAGCACGATCCCGCGCCCGGCGAGCGCCCACTGCACGGCGACTTCGCCGTGATTGCTCGACAGCGGGCCCGTGACTTGCACGGATACCGTCTCGCCGCGCGCGTCGAGCCGCCACACGCCGAACGGACGGTCGCGCTCCTTGATCGCGAGACAGGCGTGCGATGCGAGATCGTCGACCTGCTTCGGCGTGCCATGCCGCGCCAGGTAGTCGGGCGATGCGCAGAGCACGCGATGGTTCGTCGCAAGCTGCTTGGCGATCAGATGGCCGGCGATCTCGTCGCCGATACGAATGTCGACGTCGAAGCCCTCGGCCGCGACGTCGACGATCCGGTCGAACAGTTCCAGCCGGACGTTGAGCTGCGGATGGCGATCCGACAACTCGGCCAGCGCGGGCGCGACGACATTGCGGCCGAAGCCGAAGCTGCTCGACACGCGCAAGGTGCCGCGCGGCACGCGGCGCGTGCTCGACACATCCTCGACCAGATGCTCGACGTCGTCGAGGATCTTCTCGGCCCACGCGTATACGCGCTCGCCGGCGTCCGTCACCGAGACGCGGCGCGTCGAGCGGTGCAGCAGACGAATGCCGAGGCTCGTCTCGAGCATCCCGACGCGCTTGCTGACATACGACGACGACATCGCAAGCGCGTCGGCCGCCGCACTGAAGCTCGCCTTGCGCGCGACCATGCAGAACACGCGCAGGTCGCCGAGCTCCGGTATCGCGCTCGTCTCGTTCATTGCGCGGCTCCGTTCCGATCGCGTCGCACTTGCCGACGCATGCCTGCGTTTGCGTCCTCGTCGCCCCACTTTGCGACGCGCGCGCCGCCCGCGCCGAACGCGGGGGCGAATCCGCCGCATGGCGCGACACCGCCCTGCGCACGGCTGTCGGTGGCGGCGCACGCGAGGCTCAGCGCCACCAGCGACAGCATCTGCTTTAGCACGTGACTCATCGTTTCATCGCGAAGTCGACGATCCGTGCGGATCAGTTCAGGCCGCGATCGGCGGCCTCGACGAGCTTGCGCTCTGCTTCGGTATCGAGCGAGCGGCATGCCCACAGATAGACGAGTGCGGCAACCGGCAGGCCGACCAGCATCGCGATATCGGTGCCGCCGAGCGCACGTGCGACGGGGCCGCTGTACGTCTCGGTCTTGAAGAACGGAATCATCGCGACGAAGCCGACCGCATAGGCGGTAAGGCCGCGCCAGTTCCAGCGCCCGTAGATGCCGCGCGGGTTGAAGATTTCGCGCACCGAGTAATGCGTATGCCGCACGAAGAAGAAGTCGACGAGGTTGATCGCGGTCCACGGCGTGAACAGGTAACCGAGGATGCCGAGAAAGTCGCCGAACTTGCCCATGAAGTCGTCGGACGCCGCGAACGCGAGCGACGTCGCGACCACCGCGACGATCAGCAGGCTCGCGACGCGCTTGCCCGCGCTCGACTTGAGCGGCCGGAACGAATCGGTGATGCTGAGCAGCGTCAGCGATGCGCCATAGAAATTCAGGCCCGTGATCGCGAGCAGCCCGAGCAGCGACAGCAGCAGCGTGACGGAGCCGAAACCCGGATGGATGGCATCGCCCGCGCGCTGCACGGCGTCGGCGATCTCGATCTTTGCGTTCAGCGCGGCCGCAGCCGTGCCGACCAGCATCATCCATGCACCGCCGATCAGCGCGCCGGTGAAGGTCCACCAGAAGGTTGCGCGCACACCGGTCTTGGGCGGCAGATAGCGCGAGTAGTCCGACACGTAGATCGACCACGACAGTTGATAGGCCGCCGCCGCGAACAGCTGCACGAGGAACGGCGTCGCCTTGAAGCCCGCGAACGACAGCTGTTCGGCCGGGAACGGCACCTTCACGCAGATGCCGACGCTGAACACGCTCAATGCGATCAAAAGCGCGATCGCGAGCCAGCGCTGCGCCTTGTGAATCAGGTCGTAGCCGAAGATCGCGAGCGCCACCGCAATCGCGGTAAACACGATATAGCTGACGTGCAGCTCCGTGCCGAGCAGGTGATGCGCGGTCTGGCAGGCCATCAGCTGATTGAACGAGTTGTAGCCGACATACGTGACGAGCGCGACGATCCATACCAGCAGCGCGCCCATGTAGCCGAACTGCGGCCGCGACTGGATCATCTGAGGCAGCCCGAGCTGCGGGCCCTGGCTCGAATGGAACGCCATGAAGAACGTGCCGAGCAGATTGCCGATCAGCACCGCGATCGCGCTCCACAGCAGATTCCCCCCCATGCTCACGCCGATCGCGCCGCACGCGATCGTCGCGAGATTCGCGTCGCCGGTAAACCAGACGGGCCACAAGTGCCACGCCTTGCCGCGCCGCTCCGCGAGCGGCACATAGTCGATCGAACGCGCCTCGATGCGCGACTTGCCGCGACCTTCCATCGCGAGGCCGTCGGCCACTGCCTGCTGTCTCATGTCTCCTCCATTGCGTCTGTCGGCGGCGGTGACGCGCCGCGCCGCGGCCGAAGCGAAACCGGCAGCGGCGTGGCCGATCACCGAACACCGGTGACGTTACTTACAGTTAACGATTAACTATTAGTTAACGATAATACGCACTTCGCCGGGTCCACCGTACTAGCGCAACTTCCTATTGACGCAAGCTCTCCGCGCCGCGTTCCTGATTTGCAGCAAACGTCATACGAATTTTGCCCTTGGATGCCGGCAAATTCGTGGCGAATTTCGGGATAACCCTGATCCCAAATCGCTCGCGCATTTTCTATATTTCGTTAACTACCAGTTTTAACGTAACCACCAGTTAATAAAACACAACATCCGAGCCGACGCCATGACCTATCTGCCGATCGAATTCCACCAGAAAGCCAAGCTGCCGCAACTGCCGGCCGATTTCTGCTCGAACCCGGAACTCGCCTGGACGATTCCGAAAACCTATTACACGTCGCAGGAGGTCTTCAAGCTCGAGGAAGAGAAGATCTTCGCCGACACGTGGATCTGCGTCGCGCACCGCAGCGAACTGGCCGACGCGAACCAGTATGTCACGCGCGAAGTGATCGGCGAGAACGTGCTGATCGTGTGCGGCAAGGACAAGGTGCTGCGTGCGTTCTACAACGTCTGCCCGCACCGCGGCCATCAGCTGCTCGAAGGCAGCGGCAAGGCGAAGAACGTGATCACGTGCCCGTACCACGCATGGACGTTCAAGCTCGACGGCGCGCTCGCGCACGCGAACAACTGCGATCACGTGATGGCGTTCGACAAGGAGAACGCAAGCCTCGTGCCGGTCAAGGTCGAGGAATACGCGGGCTTCGTGTTCATCAACCTGAACCCGAACGCCGGCACGGTCGAGGAGCAGCTGCCCGGCATGGAGGCGCGCCTGCGCGCTGCGTGCCCGGTGATCGACGACCTGAAGCTCGCCGCGCGCTTCGTCAGCGAGACGCCCGCGAACTGGAAGTCGATCGTCGACAACTATCTCGAGTGCTACCACTGCGGCCCCGCGCACCCCGGCTTCTCCGACTCGGTGAAGATCGACCAGTACACGCACACGCTGCACGGCAACTGGACGCTGCAGTTCGGTCACGCGGAATCGTCGGAGCGTTCGTTCAAGCTCGACCCGTCGATCCAGGACGCGAGCTTCCAGGGCTTCTGGGCGTGGCCGTGCACGATGTTCAACGTGCCGCCGGGCGCCGATTTCATGACCGTGATCTATGAATTCCCGGTCAACGCCGAGGTGACGCTGCAGCACTACGACATCTACTTCCTGAACGAAGAGCTGACCGACTATCAGAAGAACCTGATCGAGTGGTATCGCAACGTGTTCCGCCCGGAAGACCTGCGCCTCGTCGAGAGCGTGCAGAAGGGGCTGAAGTCGCGCGGCTATCGCGGCCAGGGCCGAATCATGGTCGACCAGCGCCGCAGCGGCATCAGCGAACACGGCATCGCGCACTTCCATCATCTGCTCGCACAAAAGTATCAGGACTGACACCCACCAGGACGACATCGACATGACTTCCCTTCAACCACCGGGCCTGCTGCGCGAGCAGGCATACATTGCCGGCGCGTGGCGCGGCGCCGACGACGGCGCGGTGCTCGACGTCACCAATCCGTCGACCGGCGAGCTGATCGCACGCGTGCCGAACATGGGCGCCGCCGAGGCGCGCGCCGCGATCGAGGCCGCGCATACGGCGTTCGCGACGTGGCGCAAGACCACCGCGAAGGAGCGCGCGCGCCTGCTGCGCAACTGGTTCGAGCTCATCATGGCGCGCCAGGAAGACCTCGCGGTGCTGATGACGCGCGAACAGGGCAAGCCGCTCGCCGAAGCACGCGGCGAGATCGCCTATGCGGCGTCGTTCGTCGAATGGTTCGCCGAGCAGGCCAAGCGCATCGACGGCGACGTGATCCCGAGCCCGAACCCCGATCAGCGCCTCGTCGTGACGAAGGAGCCGGTCGGCGTGTGCGCGGCGATCACGCCGTGGAATTTCCCCGCGGCGATGATCACGCGCAAGGCCGCTCCCGCGCTCGCGGCCGGCTGCACGATCGTGATCAAGCCCGCGAACGAAACGCCGTTGTCGGCGTTCGCGGTCGCGGCGCTCGCCGAGGAAGCCGGCATTCCGGCGGGCGTCGTCAACGTCGTGACCGGCAAGTCGCGCGAGATCGGTGCGGAAATGACCTCGAGCCCGCTCGTGAAGAAGCTGACCTTCACCGGTTCGACCGAAGTCGGCCGGCTGCTGATGCGCCAGTGCTCGGACACCGTCAAGAAGATGTCGCTCGAGCTGGGCGGCAACGCGCCGTTCATCGTGTTCGACGATGCCGACCTCGACCGCGCGGTCGAAGGCGCGCTGCTGTCGAAGTACCGCAACGCGGGCCAGACCTGCGTGTGCGCGAACCGCTTCTTCGTGCACGACACCGTGTACGACGAATTCTGCCGCCGCTTCGCGGAGCGCGTCGCGGCGTTCCATGTCGGCGACGGTTTCGATGCCGGCGTCAACATCGGCCCGCTGATCAACGAAGCCGCGCGCGACAAGGTCGACGGCCTCGTGCGCGACGCGGTCGCGCAAGGTGCCCGTGTGCTCGTGGGCGGCGCACCGCACGCGCGCGGCGGCAACTTCTACGCGCCCACCGTGCTTGCGGACGCGAAGCCGGGGATGGCCGTGCTGAGCGAGGAAATCTTCGGGCCTGTCGCGCCGATCGTGCGCTTCACGAGCGACGACGAAGTCGTGCGTCTCGCGAACGACTCGATCTACGGCCTCGCCGCGTACTTCTACAGCCGCGACATCGGTCGCGTATGGCGCGTGGCCGAGCAGCTCGAATACGGGATCGTCGGCATCAACAGCGGGCTGATCTCGAACGAAGTGGCGCCGTTCGGCGGCGTCAAGCAGTCGGGCATCGGCCGCGAAGGCTCCAAGTACGGGATCGAGGATTTCCTGTCGATCAAATACCTGTGCATGGGCGGCGTGAGCGCCTGATCCCCGTGACGGGCGCGCGCGCTTCGGCCGCGCGTCTTTTTCAGCTGTACCGAATCCCCTGCTCTACCCGCCGGCAAAGGAATGCCTGATGAACGCCCGTGAATCGATCTTCGTCGACGTCGTCGCCGTCGATACCCTGACCCCGCTGATCAAGCGCTTCACGCTCGCGCTGCCCGACGGCGCACCGTTGCCGCCGTTCAGCGGCGGCGCCCACGTGCTCGTGTCGATGCAGAACGGCGAGCAGTGGCACCACAACGCGTACTCGCTGCTGAGCTCACCGCACGACACGCGCCAATACCAGATTGCGGTGCGCCGCGAGGAAGCGTCGCGCGGCGGTTCGGCGTTCATGCACGAGCATGTCGCGGCCGGCACGCGGCTCGCGATCGGCTCGCCCGCGAACCTGTTCGAACTCGCACGCAACGCGCGCCGCCATGTGTTCATCGCCGGCGGCATCGGCATCACGCCGTTCCTCGCGCAACTCGCCGAGCATGCGCCGGGCGGCGACGTCGAACTCGAACTGCACTACGCGTACCGAAGCCCCGAACACGGCGCGTTCGTCGACGAGCTGAAGGCCGGCCCGCATGCGGCGAACGTGCATACCTACGTCGACAGCCTCGGCCAGCGCCTCGATCTGATGCGCCTGTTCAAGACGCTGCCCGCCGATGCGCACGTCTACGTGTGCGGACCGCAAGGCCTGAACGACGCCGTCTACGCGAATGCCGCACTGCTCGGCTGGCCGAAGTCGCAGCTCCATTCCGAACAGTTCGCCGCGACCGATACGGCCGGCCGGGCGTTCACCGTCGTGCTCGCGCGCTCGGGCACCGAGCTCGAGGTGCCCGAGGATACGACGATCCTGCAGGCGATCGAGCGCGCCGGCGTAGAGATCGATTCGCTGTGCCGCGAAGGCGTGTGCGGTACCTGCGAGGTTGCGATCCTCGAAGGCGAGGCCGATCACCGCGACCAGTATCTCGACGACGACGAAAAGGCCGCGCAGAAGACGATCCTGCTGTGCGTCTCGCGGGCGCGTACGGCGCGCCTCGTGATCGACCTGTAAATTTTTCCGCGCGCCGTATCCGGTAAACTACGCCGGATACAGGAACCCCGGCGCGCCGTTCCTTTTCGACGCGGCGGCATCGCCCGCGGCCCGCCCCTCGCGCGCCGCGGGCGATGCCGCCTTGTCGTCTGGCCGCGCGCCGCCGTCAGAAAGAGGAATGGATGTCCGAGGATACGTTCGCGTTCCGTCTCAAGGTGCTCCTCGAGCACAAGAAGCTGAGCCTGCAGCAAGTGGCCGACGCGGTCGGCATTTCGCGGCCGGCCGTGCACAAGTGGACGCGCGGCGGCGAGATCGACTATTCCAACCTGCGCAAGCTCGCCGCGTTCCTCGACGTCAACTGGGTCTGGCTGCGCTACGGCGACGATGCGGTGAAGGATCTCGGCATCGGCGCGCAGCCCGAACTACCGATGACCGACCTGCGCCGCCGCTATACGGCCGAAATCGTGTCGAGCGAAGCGCGTATGAAGCACGCGCAAGAAGCGGCCGGCATCGTCACCTGGGAATGGAATCTCGTATCGGACGAGCTGATCTATTCCGACAACTGCGCGAAGCTGTACGGCCGCGAAATCCACAGCAACGAGGAGTTCTGGGACATCCTGCATCCCGACGAGCGCAGCTGGCTCAACAGCCGCGCGCTGCAGGAAGCGATCGACGCGCGCAAGCCGTACGTGTGGGAGTTCCGGATCGTGCTGCCGGACGGCACCGTGCGCTGGATCGAATCGCGCACCGCGACGCTCGTCGACGACGCGGGCCGGCCGACGCGGATGGTCGGCACGACGATCGACATCAGCGCGCGCAAGTCGCTGGAACAGCAGCTGCGTGCGCAGATCGCGCTGCTCGCCGACGCCGAGCGCCTGGCCGGGCGCGGCGCGTGGCAATGGCGGCAGGCGCCCGATGAAGTGATCGTCTCGGACGAATGGTGCCGGCTGTTCGGCGTCGAGCGTGACGATGCGCCGCATCGTCATGCGCAAGTGCAGGCACGCGTGCATCCGGACGATCGCGCCGCGCGCGATGCCGCGCTGCAGGAAGCGATGGCGAAGCACGGCGACTATCGCGCGTTGTATCGCGCACTGCTGCCCGACGGCACCGTGCGGCTGATGCTCGAGCAGGGCCACGCGCGGCCCGACGACGAAGGAGACGGCGTGCGTGTGACGGCCATGTGCCGCGCGGCGGAACCCGCCGACGCGATCGCGTTCGCCGCGCAACCGGCCGCGGCGACCACGCCGCACTGACGTCCGGCTGCCCGCGCATCTCGCGTCGCGTACGGCGAGCGTCAGAGTGCGGCTGCAACCGCCTTGCCGACCGCCGTCGTATCGGCCGTGCCGCCCATGTCGGGCGTGCGCGGCCCGCTCACGAGCACCGTCTCGATCGCGCGCATGATGGCGTCGTGCGCGTCCTTGAAGCGTGCGTCGCCATCGCCGAGGAAATCCAGCATCATCGCGCCGGACCAGATCATCGCGATCGGGTTGGCGATGTTCTTGCCGAAGATGTCCGGTGCCGAGCCGTGCACGGGCTCGAACAGCGACGGAAAGGTGCGCTCCGGATTCAGGTTCGCCGATGCGGCGAGACCGATCGTACCCGTGCATGCAGGACCGAGATCCGACAGGATGTCGCCGAACAGGTTCGAGGCGACGACCACGTCGAAGCGATCCGGCTGCAGCACGAAGCGCGCCGAGAGAATGTCGATGTGCTGCTTGTCCCAGGCGATGTCGGGATAGCCGGCCGCGATCGCCGCGACGCGCTCGTCCCAGTACGGCATGCTGACCGCGATGCCGTTCGACTTGGTCGCCGCCGTGAGCTTTTTGCGCGGACGCGTATTTGCGAGCTCGAACGCGTACTTGAGGATGCGGTCGACGCCGTGACGCGTGAACACCGACTCCTGCAGCACGAATTCACGCTCGGTGCCTTCGAACATCTTGCCGCCGACCGACGTGTATTCGCCTTCGGTGTTCTCGCGCACCACATAGAAGTCGATGTCGCCGGGCTTGCGATTCGCGAGCGGGCACGGCACGCCGGGCAGCAGGCGCACGGGACGCAGGTTCACGTACTGGTCGAATTCGCGGCGGAACTTCAGCAGCGAGCCCCACAGCGAAATATGGTCGGGCACCTTGTCGGGCCAGCCGACTGCGCCGAAGTAGATCGCATCGTAGCCGCGCAGCGTTTCGAACCAGTCGTCCGGCATCATCTTGCCGTGCTGCAGGTAGTAGTCGCAGCTTGCCCACTCGAAATGCGTGAACTCGAGGTTCAGGCCGAACTTCGCGCATGCCGCTTGCAGCACGCGCACGCCTTCGGGCATCACTTCCTGGCCGATGCCGTCGCCGGCGATCGCGGCGATCTTGAATGTCTGGGTCATTTCCGGTTCTCCGTGTGTGTCGTCGGTTGCGTCTTGCGTCTGCTCCGATGCGCCGGTGTGCGGTGCTCGGGCGGCGTGCGCGCGACATGCGCGGGTGCACGCAACGCATGGACGACAGGATGCCGGAAAGCGCGGCGCGGATAATCGGCTCAACCGGGGATTCGTCGTGCACGAATCGTGGACAATCGCGGGACGGCGAGCATCCCGCGCGCAGGAAGCGTTGCCGACCGATGCGATCCGGTCGAAAACGCGCGCCTCGTTGGGCTCGTCGGCGGTGTCGAGCAGTTGCCGCTTTCCGTTACGCGTGTCGGCATCGATTGGTCCGATCTACGGTCGGCGCGGGCAATCGACGACTACGCGTCAATCTTCAGGCCAGTCGATCGCCCTCAGTTGCACAACGAAGGCCCGCCCATCATCTCGCCGGCGTGCGCACTTCCCCATCCACCCTCAACGTGCGCTTCCCTCGCGCGACGTCGTATTCGACCGTTTGCGCGGGCGCCACGGCCCCGTACGAAATACCGTTCACGTACACCGCGCCCTGCTTCAATTCGACCTTGTCCCCGTCGACCGTCGCTGTTCCCCGCTCGCCCTTGAGCACGGCGCCGGCGCATCCCTGCGTCGAAAAGCTGCGAACCGTCGTCTCGGCGTTCATCGACGCGCCCTGTCGATCCGGCAACATCGGCTGCATACCGGGCGGCGCAGCGTTCGCCGCACGACATGACGACGCGTCCTCGCCGCCCGCGCCATACGCAACGCCGCAGACGATGCTGCACCCCACACACAGCATGGCAGCCGATGTTCGCAGTCCGTTCATGCCCACCTCCATTGCGTGCCCATCGATTCTTCGGATCGACGCGCGGCCGATCCTGAGCGCAAGTGTGCCTCGAATTGCGTCGAAGATCACGCGCTTCACCAGCGCGCATCGCGCCGAAAATTTCGCTTGATTGAGTTGCGCATCGCAACTATTATCGATTGCGACTCGCAACTTTCCAGGACCGATCATGGACCTCGTCGACCTTCCCGCACAGCCGCGCGATGCCACCATCCTCGAGCTGCGCGACTTCTCCCGCAAACTCGTGCGCGAACTGGGGTTCATGCGCGCGACGCTAGCCGACAGCGACTGGGCGCCCTCGGCCGTTCACGCGGTGCTCGAGATCGGCATGTCGCCGGGCATCAACGCGAAGGATCTGGCACAGATCCTCCGGCTCGACAAGTCGAACACCAGCCGACAGCTGGCGCGGCTCGAAGCGGCCGGCCTCGTGGAGCGCCGCGTCTCGAGCGGCGATGCGCGCACGGCTGCATTGTTTCTGACCGCGGAAGGCAAAAAGCTGCGCAAACGCATCGACCAGTTCGCGACCGACCAAGTGTCGAATGCGCTGCGCCGCCTGATGCCCGCCGATCAGCAGACGCTGCTGCGCTCGCTCGCGCTTTATGCGGACGCGCTCGCGCAGGACAATGCGGCGAGGACGACAGCTCGCAAACCCGACGCGCCGCCGATTCTCGAAGGCTATCAACCGGGCTGCATCGGCGACATCGCCAGCCTCCATGCCCGCTTCTATGCCGAACACTGGGGATTCGGCGCCTTTTTCGAGAAGCGGGTCGCGACCGAGCTCGCGGCGTTCGCGGCCACGCTGCCGGCCGAAGGCCGCGCGCTCTGGCTCTGCATGGACGACGGCCGCGCGGTGGCGTCTCTCGCGATCGACGGCGACGCGGCGACGGGCGTCGCGCACCTGCGCTGGTTCATCGTGAGCGATGCATTGCGCGGCACAGGCATCGGGCGTCAGCTGATGACGCGCGCGATGCGCTTCGTCGACGACTATCCGTTCCGCGAGACCTACCTGTGGACCTTCAAGGGTCTCGATTCGGCCCGCCATCTTTACGAGTCGTTCGGCTTTACGCTCGACAGCGAAGCTGAAGGCGCGCAATGGGGCACGACCGTCACCGAGCAGCGCTTCGTGCGGCAACGGCCGGAGCAATGACATCGAGCGTGCGTAGCCGCGCGTTCTGTCGCCACGCGTAGCAACGCAATCAAAACCGCTGCCGCATCCCGATCGCAACAATCGTCTGCGTATTCGCGCCCGCGTTCAACCCGTAGTCGCCGATCACGGCCTGCGCGGTCACGCGCGTGCCGGCCGCGCCGAGCGTCGTTCCCGACGCGCGCTGGAACGCCGCGATCGCATAGACGTCCGTGCGCTTCGACAGCAGATAGTCGATGCCCGCATTCAGCTGGTGATAATGCGCGGCGCTCGCGCCCGCGAGCCACGTGTAGTGATATCCGATGCCCGCATTCAGCGCCGCGCCGATCCGATAGTTGGCAAACGCCGATCCGTCGTTGAAACGCGTGCGTACCTGAAACGCCGATGCGCCGTCGGGCACATACTCCGTGCGCGAGTACCCCGCGCCGACGGTCCACGCGCCGGCCGCATACTGGCCCGCGATGCGCGTGATATTGACCGCATGCGTGCTCGCGAACCCGACGTTCGCGGCCGTGTTGAACGGACTGTCCGTGCTGGCGTTCCACGTGCGCACGCCTGCACCGTTCATCGTATTGCCGCCGTTCGCCGAGAAATAGCCGGCCGCGACCGAGAACGGTCCGTACGCGTAGCTGCCCGCCACGCTCCACGTCTGCCCCGCCGACGTCGCGCCGGCCACACCGCCGAAGCCGTACAGCGCCGCGACCCGCAAACCGCCGACGAGCGGGCTCGTGTACTTGATCGCGTTGTTCACGCGCATGCTGCCGTCGTAGTTGTCGACATCGCCCGGCGGCCCGAACGTCAGGCCGAAGTACGCGTCCTCGGTCAGCGCCGAAACGAGATCGACGAGCGGATCGTACTGACGCCCCATCCTCACCGTCCCCCAGCGCGTGCTCGACAAGCCGACGATCGCCGTGCGCCCGAACTCGCGCCCGCCTTGCGCCGCCATGCCTGTGCCGAGGCTGTAGCCGCTTTCGAGCTGGAACACCGCCGACAAGCCGCCGCCCAATTCCTCGCTGCCCTTCAAGCCCCAGCGATTGCCCGACATCGCATTGCCGAACCGGAACGCGGATCCGCTCGCGCCGTTCGCCGCAGCGGCATGGCTGACATAGGCCACGCCGCCATCGAGCAAGCCGTAGAGCGTGACGCTGCTCTGTGCGCATGCCGCGGCGCAGCACAGTGTCGACAACGTGATCGGGAATGCGAATCGATGGACTGGTCTCATGGTCGCGTGAGCTCGTTCGATGGTTGTGGAGGAAACGTTTTTCGCGTCGCTGCCGGCACGGCGCTGCACGGCCACGCGAATATTTTTCGGTGACAATGGTCGGCGTATCAAAATCCGTCGTCCAATGACGACCCGTTTGGAATTGATGCGGAAGCGCTATGAAAGTAGAAAACTCGGAACTGGAAGCGTTTGTCGCCGTCGCGGAACTGGGGACGTTCCATCGTGCGGCGGAGAAGCTGCACCTCACGCAGCCGGGGCTTTCCCGTCGCATCCAGAAACTGGAGCAGGCGCTCGGCGTCGAGTTGTTCCAGCGCACGACGCGCAGCGTGACGCTCACCGGCGTGGGCCGCCAGTTCCTGCCGATGGCGCGCGAGCAGATCGCGCAGTTGGGGATGATGCTGTCGTCGATCCAGGAAATCGCGGAGAAGCGCTACGGCAAGGTGCGCGTCTCGAGCATTCCGACCGTCGTCGCGCAGTTGCTGCCGAAGGTGCTGCTTCAGTACGCAGAGAAATATCCGCTGATCGGCGTGCAGATCCTCGACGGCAATCACGACTTCGTGCTGTCGCAGGTGCGCGCGGGCATCGCCGAGTTCGGCGTGAGCCTGCATCCCGGTGACGACGAGGATCTGCTGTTCGAGCCGCTGTTTCCCGATCGCTACGTGCTGGCCGTGCATCGCGACGATCCACTCGCGCAACTCGAGGGCGTGACGCTCGCCGAGCTGCGCCACGCGCGGCTCGTGATCGGCGGGCGCGACAGCGGCAACCGGCTGCTGCTCGAAATGCTGATGGGGCAGGAAGCCGTGCGCCTGCGCTGGTTCTACGAAGTCGAGCACATCTCGTGCGTCGCGGCGCTCGTCGCGGCCGGTGTGGGCTGCGCGATCCTGCCGCGCAGCGCGGTCGACGGCGTCGGCATGCTCGCGTCGCCCGACGTGCGTGCGGTGCCGATCACGAGCCCCGTCATCTCGCGCACGGTCGGCATCGTCCGGCATCGCGCGGTGTCGATGTCGAGCATGGCGAGCGACCTGTGCGCGCTGGTCAAGGCCGCCGCCGCGCGGGAATAAGCGATGCGCATGCCGGTTTGATAGCGTTCGCGCATGAATCGCGAGCAGACTCGCATTGGACGGCCGGAAATTGGCCGCAGACGATAAGTGGCAGACAGTACCGGCCCACCCCACGGCCCGGTTGCAGCAAGGAGCCACCATGCATTTCGACGTCATCCTGCGCCATGGCGAACTGATCGACGGCACCGGCGCCGCCCGCTTCAGCGCCGATCTCGGCGTGCGCGGCGCGCACATCGCCGCGATCGGCGACCTGTCGCACGCGTCGGCCGATCAGGTCATCGACGTCTCGGGCCGCATCGTCGCGCCCGGCTTCATCGACAGCCACACGCACGACGATGCGTTCGTGCTGACCGATCCCGACGTCGAGCCGAAGGTCGCGCAAGGCGTGACGACCGTCGTCGCCGGCAACTGCGGGATCAGCCTCGCGCCGCTGCTGGCCGAGCATGAAGTACCGCAGCCGCTCGACCTGCTCGGCGCATGGCAGCGGTTCCGCTTTCCGAGCTTCGCCGCCTATCTCGACGCGCTCGACGCGACGCCCGCCGCGGTCAACACGGCCGCGCTGGTCGGCCACTCGACCTTGCGCGTGCGACATGTCGCCGATCTGCAGCGCGAAGCCAATGCGGCGGAGATCGCCGCGATGCGCGCGAACGTGCGCGAGGCGATGGCCGCGGGCGCGTTCGGCGTATCGTCGGGCACGTTCTACCCGCCCGCCGCCGCCGCGACGCAGGCCGAGCTGATCGACGTGTGCGCGCCGCTGCGCGACACCGGCGGCGTGTTCGCGACGCACCTGCGCGACGAGACCGCGCAGATCCTCGCGTCGCTCGACGAGGCCTTCGCGATCGGCCGCGCGCTCGGCGTGCGTGTCGTGCTGTCGCACCACAAGGTCGCCGGCAAGGAAAACCATGGGCGCTCGGTCGAGACGCTCGCGCGCATCGACGCGCAGCGCGCGCTGCAGCCGCTGTGCCTCGACTGCCATCCGTACACGGCCACGTCGACGATGCTGCGTGCGGATCGCATCCGCCAATCGTCGCGCGTGATGCTCGCATGGTCGAAGCCGCATCCGGAACTGGCCGGCCGCGATTTCCACGAACTGCTGCCGCTGTTCGGCGATTCGGTCGACGCGGCGATCGACGCGCTGCGCCCCGCTGGCGCGATCTACTTCGTGATGGACGAAGGCGACGTCGAACGCATCTTCCGGCACGACCTGACGATGGTCGGCTCGGACGGACTGCCGAACGACACGCGTCCGCACCCGCGCCTGTGGGGTACCTTCCCGCGCGTGCTCGGCGAATTCTCGCGGCGGCGCGGACTCTTTCCGCTGGAGACGGCGGTGCA
Source organism: Burkholderia sp. BC1 (assembly GCF_052683555.1). Lineage (NCBI taxonomy): Bacteria > Pseudomonadati > Pseudomonadota > Betaproteobacteria > Burkholderiales > Burkholderiaceae > Burkholderia > Burkholderia sp. BC1. The sequence continues at coordinate 38,253 of NZ_JBQYLP010000027.1, read as the reverse complement.
CAAGATGACGGGGCTCACGGCCGCGCAGTTCGGTCTTGCCGGGCGCGGCGAGCTGAAGGTCGGTCATTGTGCCGACCTCGTCGTGTTCGATCGCGAACGCGTGCTGGACCGCGCGACCTTCGAGCATCCGACGCTGCGCCCCGAAGGCATCGACCATGTTTTCGTCAACGGCTGCGCGGTGCTCGCGCATGGGCAGCACACCGGCGCACGTCCGGGCCGCGCGCTGCGCCGTCAGGCCGGCACGCCGATTCGCCACAACGACCACCTCGCGGGGAACTGATCATGGCAAGCACCAACGACACGGCACGGATGCACGACATGCCGTCCGAACGCGATGCCGGCACCGCCGCCGATATCGACGCCCTTTACGGCAAGCTCACGCGACGCATCATTCCGCTGATTCTCGTGTGCTACTTCTTCGGCTATCTCGACCGCGTCAACGTCGGCTTCGCGAAGCTGCAGATGGCGGCGGACCTGCACCTGTCCGAAGCCGCATACGGCGTCGGCGCCGGCCTGTTCTTCGTCGGCTATCTGCTGCTGCAAGTGCCGGCCGGCTGGCTCGTGCAGCGCATCGGCGTGAAGAAATGCATCGCGGGGTCCATGCTCGCGTGGGGTGTCGTGTCGATCGGCACGCTCGCGACGACCGGCCAGACCAGCTTCCACGTGCTGCGCTTCCTGCTCGGCGTGACCGAAGCGAGCTTCTTCCCGGCGGTGATCGCCTACTTCAGCGTGTGGTTTCCGTCGCGACGCCTGTCGCGCGTGATGGCGCTGCTGTTCCTCGCGATGCCGCTCGGCGTCGTGATCGGCGGCCCGCTGTCGGGCTGGATCATGGACGCGACGCACGGCGGCTTCGGGCTGCGCGGCTGGCAATGGATGTTCCTGCTCGAAGGCCTGCCCGCCGTGCTGCTCGGCCTCTATCTGCTCGCCTCGGTCACCGAGCGCATCGATGACGCGCGCTGGCTGACCGACGCCGAGAAGCGGATGATCCACGCGGAGATGGCGCAGGAAACCGAAGGCAAGCGCGCCCACCTCGGCGCCGCGCTGCGCGAGCCGACGCTGTGGCTGCTGTTCGCGACGTCGTTCCTCTACAACGTCGGCAACTACGGGCTGATTTTCTGGATGCCGACGATGATCAAGGCGCTCGGCTCGCTCAGCAACTTCGCGGTCGGCGTGGTCAGCGCGGTCCCGTATCTCGTCGCCTCGGTCGCGATGGTGCTCAACGCGCAGCACTCGGTGCGCACCGGCGAGCGTCGCTGGCACACCGCCGCGCCCGTCATCGTCGGCGGCGTCGCGCTGCTCGCGAGCGTCGGCATGCGTGCGCATCCGCTGCTTGCGGTCGTGTGCCTGACCGTCGGCGTGGCCGGCATCATGAGCACGCTCGCGATGTTCTGGAGCCTGCCGTCGCGCATCCTCGCCGGCGAAGCCGCCGCGGGCGGCGCGGGGCTCGTCAACATCGGCGCGGCCGTGGCAGGCTTCGTCGGGCCGTCGATCATGGGCTATCTGAAGGCGATGACGGGCAGCACCGAGATCGGTGTCGCGCTGCTCGCGCTCACGCTGTTCGGTGCGGCTGCGCTGATCCTGTCGATCCCGCGCCGCTTCATCGGTCGCGCCTGATCATGCCGACCGATACGATCGACATGCGCGACGCGCTCGGCATCGCGCGCGCGGTTCGCGCGGGCCAGCTGAGCGCCGTCGAGGTCGCGCGGCAGGCGCTCGACGACATCGGCGCGCGCCATGCGCAGTTCAACGCGATCAGCACGTGCTTCGATACCCGTGCGCTCGAGGCGGCGGCGCGCACCGACGCGTGCGTGCGCGCGGGCCGCGACGCCGGGCTGCTCGCCGGTGTGCCGTTCGTCGTGAAGAGCAATTTCGACGTCGCCGGCTATGCGACCGTCGCAGGTTCGCCGACCCGGCTTCGCGCGCCGGCCGCGCGCTGCGACGCGGCCATGGTCGATCGTCTCGTGCAGGCCGGCGCGGTGCCGGTCGCCGCAACGCATATGGACGAATTCGCGTGCGGCGCGACCGGCGTCAATCCGCATTTCGGTGCGGTACGCCTGCCGGCCGACCCTTCGCGCATGACCGGCGGCTCGTCGAGCGGATCGGCGGCCGCCGTGGCCGCCGGCCACGTGCCGCTTGCGCTCGGCAGCGACACGAACGGCTCGATTCGGGCTCCGGCTGCGCTGTGCGGCGTATGGGCGATCAAGCCGACACACGGCCGGCTGTCGATGGACGGTTGCGTGCCGTATGCGCCTTCGCTCGACGTGGCCGGCGGGTTCGCCGCGAACCTCGACGATCTTTGCGCGCTTTACGACGCGCTGTCCGGTACGCGCCGCGACGGCTCACCCGCCGGGCACGTGCCGCTGCGCGTCGGCGTGCTGACCGGGGAATTCGAACGCCGTGCCGATGCGCAGGTGCGTCGTGCGGTCGAGCGAGCGAGCGCGTGCTTCGCGCAACACGACCATGTACAGGCCGAGCCGATCGATGAATCGGTGCTCGAACCGATCCGCGCGAGTGCGCGCCTCGTGTCGAACTTCGAGGTCGCGCGCCGTCATCGTGCGCTGCTCGATGCCGACGCGTCGCACGTGTCCGCGCATCTGCGCGAGCGTATTCGCACCGGGCTCGCCATCGACGATGCCGCGTACGTCGACGCGCTCGCCCATCGCGCCGAGTGGCAGGCACGCCTGGCTGCACTGTTCGAACGCTTCGACATCCTGATCGCACCGGCGACGCCCTATGTCGCGCCGCGCTTCTGCGATGCAACGGTCGACGTCAACGGCGAGGCGCTCGATCCGAAGACGACGCTCGGCATGTTCACTCAACCGATTTCGTTTGCCGGGTTACCTGTGGTCAGCGCGCCGTGCCACGCGAAGGGCGAGCTGCCGGCGGGCGTGCAGTTGATCGGGCGGCCCGGCGACGAGCGGCGATGCCTGGACGCCGCGCGGCGGCTCGTCAATCTGGACCGGTGAGTGCGGCGATTTCCTGCCGCGTGTGTCACGCGTCAGTCGCGCGTGGCCGCCGGATCCGGCGCGCGATAGTTCAACCGCTCGGACAGTTCGCCGGCCGCCTTCAGCACCTTGCCGACGAGCCCTTGGTCGAGCATCGACTTCTCGAGGAACGGCCGCGCGACCGTCAGCGTCACCGCGGCGACGATCAACCCGCTGCCGTCGCGCACGGGCGCGCTGATCACCGAAATGCCGGGCTCGAACGACGACTCGCTCAGCGCATAGCCTTCCGCCGCATATTTCTGCGCACGCGCATGGACTTCGGCGGCCGTGCGCGGCGTATGCGGCGTGTAAGTCGGCAGCATCGGTTCGGGAAACAGCGCTTCGAGCTCCGCCAGATCGAGATCGCCGAGCAGCACATGGCCGTGCACCGACGCATGCGCGGGAATCCGCGTGCCGATATTGACCTTGATCGCGCTCATCACGGAATCGTGCGTCCACGCCTTCGCGACGAACACGACGTCGCGTCCGTCGCGCACGACGAGATGACTGGCGAAACCGGTCTCGTCGCGCAGCCGCTCGATCACCGGCGTGCCGATATCGGTCAGCGCGAGCGAACTCAGATAGTCGAAGCCGAGCTTCATCACGCGCGCACCGAGCCGGTAGTCGCGGTCGCGATTCGCGCGTTCGAGGTAGCCGAGCGTATGCAGCGTCTGCACGAGACGCAGCGCGGTCGTACGCGGCAAGCCGAGCCGCTGCGCAATCGCGTTGGGCGTCAGCACCGGCTCGCGCGCATTGAACAGTTCGAGCACCCTGAGGCCGCGCTCCAGCGCGGGTACCAGGTAAGTCTCGTCGTCGGCAGGCGTGCCGGTCGTATCGGGTGTATCTGGATTCATCGTGGGCTGGCGTATCAGTCTTGCACGGTCGACTTCAGCGGTTCGGGGGAGCGGCCGCCGCGTTCGGGCGGATCGAGGTCGATGCGTTTGACCTCGCCGAGCAGGAACGTGTAGCACAGCGCGCCGATCACCGCGAACACGCTGATCAGCCCGAGCGCCCACCCGAACGAACCCGTCTCGCGGATGATGAAGCCGATGGCGATCGGCGTAACGATACCAGACAGGTTGCCGACGAAGTTCACCGCGCCGCCCGTGATGCCGAGCATGCTGCGCGGCGCGATGTCGCCGATCAGCGACCACGACGCGGACGCGACGCCCTGCGCGAAAAACGCGAACGACATGATCGCGATCACGATCCAGTTCGTGTCGGTCAGCACCGTCAGCGTCATCGTCGGCACCAGCAGCAGGCCGGTGATGATCGGCGTCTTGCGCGCGGTGCCGACGCTCGCGCCGCGTCGCAGCAGCCAGTCCGACAACGCGCCGCCGGCGAGTACGCCGATCGACGCGGCGACGAACGGCACCGAGGCGACGCCGCCGGCCTTGAGCACCGTCATGTGCCGCTCGCTGATCAGGTAGCTCGGGAACCAGGTGAGGAAAAAGTACAGCGACGACAGCGACGCGAACTTGCCCGCGCAGATCGCGACGATCTGCCGGTTGCTGAACACGATCGCGAGCTTGCGCCACGGAAACGGTTCGCCGCGCGCGGGCTTGCCGGTCTCGACGACGGCGCCGCCGCGCCGGATGTGATCGAGCTCGGCCTGGTTCATCCATCGGCATTGCTCGGGATCACGATACAGCAGATACCAGATGCCGGCCCACACGATGCCGACAAGCCCCGTCGCGAAGAAGATCGCGCGCCAGCCGAACGTGCCGGCGATCCAGAACAGCACCGGTGTCAGCGCCGCCATGCCGATGTACTGGCCGACCAGATAGACGCTGGTCGCCCTGCCGCGTTCGCGCTGCGCGAACCAGATCGACACGACGCGGTTGTTGATCGGGAAGGTCGGCGCCTCGGCGACGCCGACGCCGAGCCGCAGCCCGAACAGCGTCGCGAAGCGGCCGGCGAAGCCCTGCAGGAACGTGAAGCTCGACCAGATCAGCAGCGCCAGCGCATACATCGCGCGCGAGCCGAAGCGGTCGACGACCCAGCCGCCGGGCAGGTTCGCCAGCACGTAGGTCCACGAATACGCGGAGAACAGCACGCCGATCGCCACCGGGTCGAGCCCGAACTCGTGCTTGAGCAGCGGCGCGGCCACCGACAGATTCGCGCGGTCGACATAGTTGACGACGGTGCCGACGAACACGAGAAACAGCATCAGGAAGCGGACGCGTGTGGGTTTCCGGGCAGCGGTATCGGGCATTCGGTCGTCTCTCGTCGGTGGCGTCGGTTTGGTCGTTGAATGACCATGTATGGACATTTCGACCATTGGAGCCGCGATCATCGCGCGGTCAAAAGTGCTGGTCAAGCAGCACTTGATTATTTTTCTGCTTGCACGGCGTCGAACGGCAGACCTATGATTTTTCCACGCAATAACGAAATGACCACCTATGGTCATCTAAACAAAGATCGGCACTCACTCCCCTTCCGACTCCGACATATGAAAATCCTGCCTCGCACGCTCCTGATCGCCGGCTGCGGCGTCTCGCTGGTTTCGCTCGCCCATGCCCAAAGCAGCGCGTTGACGCTATGGGGGCAGGTCGATTCCGGCATCACGTACATCAGCAACAAGCGCGGCGGTTCGTCGTGGGGCACTGCATCGGGCATCGGCTCGCCGACGCGGTGGGGGTTGCGCGGCAACGAGGATCTCGGCGGCGGCTATCGCGCCGTGCTCGCGCTCGAGAGCGGCTTCAACGTCAACACGGGGGCGCTCATCAAGACCAATACGCTGTTCGACCGGCAGGCCTACGTCGGCCTCGACGGGCCGCTCGGCACGCTGACGCTCGGCCGCCAGTCCGATCTGATGGACGACGTCGCGATCCGCTATTCGAATGCGTTCTGGAATCGCAGCCTGTACTCGTTCCATGCGGGCAATCTGGACAGCCTGACCAACGGCTACCAGATCGAGAACGCCGTCAAATACCGCAGCCCGGACTGGTACGGCGTGCGGGTCGGCGCGTTATACGGCTTTGCAGGCTCGGATGCGAGCGGGCACAGCGCGGGCGCGTACGCGACGTACGATCGCGGGCCGCTGTCGGCCGGCGTCACCTACATGACGACCAAGCGGCGCGTGCTCGATCTCTACAACTATTTCGGCTGGACGCGCTTTCTCGGACAGACGCTGTCGGCGCAGCAGACGTTCCAGTCCAACGCGGTCGACAACCTCGGCATCGGGCTCACGTACCGGATCGTGCAGCCGTGGACGATCAACCTGCTGTACACGCGTACCGACATCAAGGGTGTGCGGTCGGCCACGCACATGCAGAACATCGATGCGGGCACGCTCTACCAGTTCACGGCGGCGGAGGCCGTCACGCTCGACTACACGTATTCGCGCATGGAGGGCATGCACTGGAACACGCTGGAAGCCGGCAATCTGTATTCGCTGTCGAAACGCACACAGGTGCAGGCGACGCTGACGTGGCAGCTCGCGTCGGGCAACGGCGCGACGGCTGCGACCTATCCGAACGGGCCGTCGTCGGGCAGGTCACAGCTGCTCGCGCATGTGGGGATCACGCATTCGTTCTGAAGGCGCGCTCCATACCGCCCGCAGCAGTTGCACGACGATAAAAAACGGGCCTATCGGCCCGTTCACGCTCCTTCATGAAATCCGCGTTGCTTCCCGTTCGGCTCAGAACCGGTGAATGATCCCGGCACCGAACGCGAACTGATTGCCGGTCGACGACGGCGCGGTGTTCAGCCCGTCGCCGAGCGTCGCGGTCGCATTGATGATATTGCCGGCGCCGTTCGTGCCGAGCGTCTTGCCCTTCGCATGCTGATACGCTTCGAGCAGATACAGCCCGGTGCGCTTCGACAGCGAGTAGTACTGCGACAGGTTGAACTGATGATATTGCGCGCTATCGGTGATGCCGTTCGATTCGGTCGCACGCGTGTATGCATAGCCCGCACCGAAATCCCACACCGCCGACGGCTTCCAGTGCAGCACCGCACCCGCCGTATTGAAAATCGCCGTATTGAAGAACTTCGATGCGGCACCCGGAATGTACTGCGTGTTCGTGTACGTCGCCGTTGCATCCCACGCGTCGCTGAACCGGTAGCTGAGGCCGACCGCGAAGCGCTGCTGCGCCTTCGCGGTCTGATAGCCGTTCGTGACCGCCGACACGCCGATCTGCGAGCCGCCGTTCGACGTCGTCGAATTCGCGCCCCACGTGCCGCCCGCGGTATTCGAGTTGTTGATGCGCTCGAACGCGACGCCGACACCGAGCGGGCCGGCCGCATACTGAATGCCGGTTGCCCACGTCGAGCCGGCGTTCGTGCTGCCCGCGACGCCGCCGAGCGAGTACGAGCCGCTCAGCGTCAGGCCGTACCATTTCGGCGACGTATATTCGATCGTGTTGTTCGCACGATAGATCGTGTCGAGCCCGTCGACGTCGCCCGGGTGCGCGCCGTAGTAGCCCGTGATCCACGTGATCGGGCTGAACGGCGCCATCGTCTGGTAGTACGACGCGTACTGTCGCCCGGCGGTCAGCGTGCCGTACGTCGCGTTGGTGAGCCCGACCCACGCCTGCCGGCCGAACATCGCGTCGGCGTATTGCGCGGCGCCGGTGCCCGAATTGAATCCGGATTCGAGCGTGAAGATCGCCTTCGTGCCGCCGCCGAGATCCTCCGTGCCCTTCAGGCCGAACCGGCTGCCGGCCCACACGCCCTGATTCAACTTGACGAGCGACTTGCCGCCGGACGTCGAGCCGACCGTCGTCGCGCTGTTCTGGTAGCCGATGCCGTTGTCGACGATCCCGTACAGCGTGACGCTGCTTTGCGCGAATGCCGGTGCAGCGACCGCGAACGCGACGCCGGACGTCAGCGCCGTCCGCCATGCCTGCTTCTTCATCGATATGTCTCCTTCGTTGGTTTTGTCTGACAGGATTGAAATGGCGAGCGGCGCATCGACGCCGCTCGTTCGATCAGGGGCGGTACGCACGCCAGCCGTTGCCGCCCGTGCACGCGAGTTGCGAACCGCTCACACGGCACGTCGCTTCGTAGCCCGGCGAGTACAGCCATTCGCCGGCCCAGTGCAGGTCGACGAACGGGTCGGCCTTCGGCGTGTCGGCGACGAAGTTCGCCGCGTCGTCGGTGCTGCCGCTGCCCGTGTAGCGCGCGGTGGCCGGATACGGAAACACCGGCCGCGTGCGCGTCGTGTTGCCGCTCGCGTCGACGATCGACGCGACGATCCGGCCCGGCGTCGCGCCCGTCTCGGTCCACGCCATCAGCGGCGTCAGCACGTCGAACACGTTCGGTCCTTGGCCGCCGCCGCAGTGCGCGACGCCGGGGAACAGGTAGAAGCGCGCGAAGCGGTCGACGGTCGCATCGCCCATGTAGCGCTTCATCGCTTCGTAGTATTCGATGCTCGAACGCGGCGAGATATGCTGGTCCTCGAGGCCGTGCCAGAGCAGCAGCTTGCCGTTGCGGCCGGCGAAGCGGCTCAGGTCGGGATCGGTCGCGGCCAGATAGTTCGACACGGGGACGACCGTCTTCAGGAAGCCCGCGAGCGTGAACTTCAGATCGCCGATCGTCGCGGACGGATACGATGCGTTGTAGTAGTCGAGGTAGCGCAGGAACGGCAGCACGAAGCCGATCGTGCCGCTTTGCGCGGTGGCCGTCGCCGGCACGAACAGCGTCCAGTTCAGCTCCGAGCCCCACTCGCGCGATACGAACGGTTCGAGCCGCAGCCCGTCGGCCGTCGTCGCGCCGTCGTGGAGCCGGCGTACGACAGCGGCTTCCTGCGACGTCAGGCAGGTGGCATCCGCCTGGCCGGTCGCGCAGACGAGCGTCGCGGGATCGAAGCGGCACGCGCGCGGATTGTCGATCACGCCGTCGACGACACCATCCAGTGCATCGCATGCTTTCAGCACGGCGGCATGCAGCATCGGCAGCTTGCCGGCGAGCAGGATCGCGTTGCCGGTCTTCGGATCGGTGTTCACGGCGGCGGGCCACGCGTGATGAAACGTGTTCTGCACGATCAGATCGTTCGCGGGCGCACCGGCGGCGATCCCGTCGAAATCGTCGGGGTAGCGCTGCGCTTCCATCAACGCCTCGCGGCCGCCGTCCGAACAGCCGTCGAAGTACGCATAGCGTGCGGGTCGCGCATAGAAGCGCTGGATGATCGCCTTCGCGACCTGCGCGGTCGCATGCTCGGCGCGATACGCGAAGTCGAGCTTCGCGCGCGGGTCCAGCGCCCAGGCACCGTCGTTGCCGCCTTCGTGTCCCATGTCGGTCGCGGCCATCGCGATCGTGCCGTTCGTCACCGGCACGCAGGTCGATGCCATCGGTGCGTTGACCGACAGATTGCCGCACAGGCCGCCGCATCCGGTCTGCAGATAGCGTTGCGTCCAGCCCTGCGTCGGCAGCTGGAGTTCGAACAGCGAGGCGCCGGGGCCGATCGTCCCCTTCACGTCGCACATCGGCGCGGGCAGCGTGTTGTTGCCGACGACCGTGCCCGCGGGCAGCACGGTCGCGGACGTGATCGTCACGGGGCCATCGATCACGCCGCTCAGGTCGAGCGACGCGATCGCCTGACACGACATCGCCGGCATCACGGCCGGCAGATTCGCGAGACCGCCGCTGCTCGCTGCATTGGCTGCACTTGCTACCAGCGGCCAGCCGAGCATCACCGCGCAGAGCCACCCGATCGCGATCGCCAGCCGCCGCAGCAGCCGCTCCGTTCCGCTGCCCGTCTCGCGTCCAGTCGTGCGCCGCGCGCACGCTGCGTTGCCGTTCGTCTCCATGTCCGTCTCCTGTCGTTTTGATTGGCGGCCGGCTCGCGCTTGTCGCGCGACGGCCGTTCGTGAAAGCGTCGACACGCGGTTGAACGCCGTGCATCGACAGGCGCGACGTTCGTTGGTCAGCATAACGAGCGACGTCGTATCGCTGCGTTGCGAACCGCGCGCCGCGCCATCCGATCTGTTTATCGCTCGGATGCAGCCGACGCGCGCGCCGACATCCGGTCGCGTATTACGACGTCACGCCGGCTCCATCCCGCATGCACGCTTTGCCGCGTCGTTGTGCGGCGAAGCCAGATAGGCGAGAAACTGCGCGGCCGAAGCCGGTTCGCGCGCCGCCGTGCAGACGGCCGCCGCGAACACCGTGATCGACTGAATCGTGTCGGGAAGCAGGCCCGCGACGTCGATCCGGTCGACGTTCGTCAGCTCGCTCAATTGCTGAAAGCCGAGCTCGACGTCGCCGGATGCGATCAGCGAGCCGACCGGCACGCCGGGTGGCGCCTGCACGATGCGCGACGCGAGCGCATCGGCGATGCCCCAGCGCGCGAACAAGCGATTCAGATGCACGCCGCTCGGACCGGTGGAATAGCCGATCCGGCGTGCGCGCAGCACCGCGTCGCGCACCGCGGATTCGGTGCCGAGATCGGGGCGCGGCGTGCCGGCCGGCACCGCCACCGCGATGGCCGAGCGCGCGACGTCGACGCGGCCTTCCATGTCGACCCGGCCCTCGGCCGCGAGCCGCTCGATCGCGTCGGCTGCGAGCACGACGAAGTCGAACGGCTCGCCGGCCTGCACGCGACGCGCGGCATCGACACCGCCGATCGACGTGACGTCGACGCGGCCGCCCGTGTCGTGCGCATAGCACTCGACGAGCCGGGCGAGCAGCGATCGCGTCGCCATCGACGAGATGCCGGCGATCGCGGCCGGTGTGCAGGGCGCGTGTGCCATCGTCGCCTCCGCGTCAGTCGATATAGCGCAGGCCGGCCTGCCGCAGCGGCTCGCGCATGTCGTACATGTCGAGGCCGAGCACGCCGGACGCGAGCGTCTCGCGCTTTTTCGCCTCGTTCGCTTCGCGCGCCAGCGCCTTGTCGAGCACGTCGGCCGCCTGCGCGGCCGGCACGGCGACGACGCCGTCGTCGTCCGCGACGATCACGTCGCCAGGATGCACGAGCGCGCCCGCGCAGACGACCGGCACGTTCACCGAGCCGAGCGTCGCCTTGATCGTGCCTTTCGCGGAGATGGCCTTGCTCCATACCGGAAACTGCATCGCCTCGAGCACCGCGACGTCGCGCACGCCTGCGTCGATGATCAGTGCATGCGCGCCGCGCGCCTTGAAGCTCGTCGCGAGCAGATCGCCGAAATAGCCGTCCGTGCAGTCCGCGGTGATCGCCGCGACGACGACGTCGCCCGGCCGGATCTGTTCGGCCGCGACATGCATCATCCAGTTGTCGCCCGGATGCAGCAGCACGGTCACGGCCGTGCCCGACGCATGCGCGCGCGGATAGATCGGACGCATGTACGGCTTCATCAGCCCCGTGCGCCCCATCGCCTCGTGCACCGTCGCGGCACCGAGTTCGCCGAGCCGTGCGGCGACCTGCGCGTCCGCGCGATGGATCGTGCGGTAAACCACGCCGAGTTCGTTCATCTTCACTTCCCCTTCGCTTTCAGTTGCGCATCCAGGCGCGGATACACGCGGCGCGCATTGCCTTCGTAAATCTTGTAGCGCGCCTGCGCGTCGAGTGCCGACGCTTCGATGTAGCGCTTCGTGTCGTCGTAGTAGTGCCCGGTCTCCGGATCGATGCCGCGAACCGCGCCGATCATCTCGCTCGCGAACAGGATGTTGTCGACCGGAATCACGCCGGTCAGCAGATCGATGCCCGGCTGGTGATAGACGCACGTATCGAAGAACACGTTGTTGAGTAGATGCTCGGTCAGGAGCGGCTTCTTCAGCTCCTGTGCGAGGCCGCGAAAGCGCCCCCAGTGATACGGCACCGCGCCGCCGCCGTGCGGAATCACGAAGCGCAGCGTCGGAAAGTCCTTGAACAGATCCGACGTCAGGCACTGCATGAACGCGGTCGTGTCCGCGTTCAGGTAGTGCGCGCCGGTCGTGTGAAAGCACGCGTTGCAGCTCGTGCTCACGTGGATCATCGCGGGGATGTCGTACTCGACCATCTTCTCGTACAGCGGATACCAGTAGCGGTCCGACAGCGGCGGGCTCGTCCAGTGGCCGCCGGACGGATCGGGATTCAGGTTGACCGCGACGTTGCCGTACGCTTCGACGCACCGGACGAGCTCCGGAATGCACGTCGCCACGTCGACGCCGGGGCTTTGCGGCAGCATCGCCGCCGGCACGAAGCGGTCGGGATACAGCCGGTGCACGCGGTAGCACAGCTCGTTGCAGACGGCGGCCCAGGTGCTCGACACGTCGAAGTCGCCGATGTGGTGTGCCATGAAGCTCGCGCGCGGGCTGAAGATCGTCAGGTCGAGGCCGCGCTCGCGCATCAGCCGCAGCTGGTTCGGCTCGAGCGACTCGCGCAGCTCGTCGTCGCTGATGTTCAGTTCCGCGACCTTCGGCCGCTCGGACGGGCTGTGAATCGCCGCGATCTGGCGATTGCGCCAGGTCTCGAGCGCCTTCGGCGCGGTCGTGTAGTGGCCGTGAATATCGATGATCATTGACACTCCTGTTGCATGACGTGCTGGCCGGATGCCGCCTGTCCGCGCCGTCCCGCGACGCGGGATGCGCGATCGTGCGGACGCGGTCAGTGCGCCGGTTTTTCCATTTCCTTCGGTTCAGGTGCGGCCGCGCGCTGCGTCGTGACGATCGCGATCGCCGCGAGCGTCGCGGGCACCGCGAGCATCGACAGGATCGCGTCGAACTTCCAGCCGAGGCCGAGCAGCGCGCCGCCGATCGCCGAACCGGAAATGCTGCCGAAGCGGCCCATGCCGAGCATCCAGCTCACGCCGGTTGCGCGCGCAACGGTCGGGTAGCGGCCCGGCGCATACGCGTTCAGCCCCGTCTGCGCGCCGCTCATGCAGAAGCCCGCCGCAAACACGAGCAGCGCGAGCGACGACGACAGCGCGCCGGCCCACGCGAGCACGGCCACGCACAGCGCGCCGCCGAGATACGCTGCGCCGATCACGGGTGCCGGCCGCACCTTGTCCATCAGCCAGCCGACGCCGATCGCGCCGATCGTCCCGCCGATCTGGAACATCGCGGTCACGTTCGCGGCCGTGCTGACCGACAGGCCCGCATCCTTGATCAGCGTCGGCAGCCAGCCGGTCAGCAGATAGATCACGAGCAGTCCCATGAAGTACGTGATCCACAGCGATATCGTGACGACGCCGTAGCCTTGCGAGAACAGCACGCCGATCGGCTTGCGCGTCGGCAGCGGCGGCTCGTTCGAGACGAACGTCTCGTTGCCGTCGAAGCGTGCGCCGCACACGCGATTCAGCAACGCGCCGATGCGCTGCGACGGCGCACCGCGCACGGCGAGCAGCCGCGCCGATTCGGGCAGCAGCCACAGTTGCAGCGGAATCAGCAGCAGCGGCAGCGCGCCGCCGAACAGCAGCACCGCGCGCCAGCCGTGCAGCGGAATCAGCCAGCCGGCGACGAAGCCGATCAGCGCCGAGCCGAGATTGAAGCCCGTAAACATGATCGTGATCATCAGCGACCGCATCCGCTGCGGCGCATACTCCGACAGCAGCGTCGTCGTGTTCGGCATCGCCGCGCCGAGCCCGATGCCGGTCAGCAGCCGCAGCACGGCCATCTGAACCGGCGAGCCCGCATACGCGGTCGCGATCGTGAAAAGGCCGAACAGAAGCACCGACGCGATCAGCACGCGCTTGCGCCCGAACCGGTCCGCGCTCGGGCCGGCGACGAGCGCACCGATCACGAGACCGATCGGCGCCGCGCTCATCACGAGCCCGAATTCCGGCCGCGAGATCGCCCAGTCGCGAATCACCGACGGCGCGACGAACCCCATGATCGCGACGTCCATCCCGTCCGCGATCACGACGAGGCAGCACAGCGCGACCAGCAGCCACTGGTAGCGCGACACCGGCCGGTCGTCGATGAACGACTTGATGTCGATTGTCTTTCCACTTGCCATCCTGTTTCTCCTGTCTCCTTGGCGGCGACCCGCGCTTCGCTTCGCCATCCTATTTATCTGAGCCGGTCTCCTGCGGAGGCCGGCGACGCACGCGGCAACGTTGCCGCGTGCGCATGCGCATTCGCTAGCTTTCGTTGCCCTCCGTGCCGGCGTCCCAGCCGAGCGGCCCCGCGCTCTTGCCGGCGACCGAATACAGCGCGCCGGGCGCATTGCGCGTGCGCTGAAAATCCTCGAGCGATTCGCCGCGCATCGCCGCATAGATGTGCAGGTTCGACACGCCCGTCACCGCGCCGAGCTTCTCCAGCAGGAAAAAGATCACGCCGTAGCGCAGCAGGCCGGACCAGTCGCGCCGGCGGATCAGGTCGCGCTCTTCGTCGCTGAGGCCCGCCGCCGCGAAGCTCGCTTCGGGGTCGGCGAGGAACCGCGCGCGATGGGCGGGCTCGATCATCCGGTGCAGATAGTCGTTGATCCGGTACGCACGCACCGCACGCGCGATCGTGAACGGATACGTGCCGGGCAGGCGCTCGACGCCGTCGAGTTCGGCCGCGATGCGCCGACGGTGCCGTTCGACGGCGGCCGTGTCGACGTCCGGGTCCGCACTTTCGTAGATCGCGGTCGCGATCCCCGTCATCGACGGCAGGTAGTAGCTGCGATGCCGGCACACGACGCCGGCCGGCAGCGCGCCGCGCATCGTGAGCCACATCACGACCTCGGCGCCTTCGAAGCCGCCGAGCGTCGCGTATTCGGCCAGCGTCATGCCGGCAAGACGTTCGGGATCGCGCTCGAACAGATCGAGAAAGCGCCGGTCCCATTCCGGATCGTTGAAGCCCGCGCGTTCGCCGTGCACCTGGTGCGACAGCCCGCCCGTCGCGACGATTGCGACGCGCAGGTCCTCCGGATAGCTTTCGATCGCGCGGCGCAGCGCCTGCCCGAGCCGGTAGAAGCGGCGCGCGGACGGCACCGGCAACTGCAGCACGCCCATCTGCAGTGGCACGAGGCGCACCGGCCAGTCCGGGCGATGCGGACACAGCACCGACAACGGCGAGAAACAGCCGTGATCGAGCGGCTTGTTCTGGAAGAACGACATGTCGAACTCGTCGGCCATCAGCGACTGGCCGATATGCGCGGCAAACGCCGGATCGCCGGCGATCGGCGGCAGGTCGCGCGCGCCGCCGCCTTCGTCGGCCGGATGCCATTGCGGCCCGACGCCGAGCGCGAATGCCGAGTAGTGGTCGAAGAAGAACGACGTCACATGGTCGTTGTAGATGAACAGCAGCACGTCCGGGCGCTGCGCGTCGAGCCATGCGGCGAGCGGCGCGAAGTTCTCGAAGATCGGCGCCCAGACCGGATCGTCGCGCTTGTTCTTGTCGAACGCGAACCCGATCGTGGGCGTGTGGGAGGCCGCGATGCCTCCGATAATCCGTGCCATGGCCTGTGTGCTCCTTCGCGATGTTCGAATGCGGATCGTCGGCTCGACGGTCCGGCAGAATGGATGCGCGTGTGCGGCGTGCGCGTCGTCACCGTCGCGGTGCACGGTGCGCGGAGCGCGTGTGGCCGCTCGCCGTTGCCGCGCGATGTCCGGTTTCGATCGGACGAACAACGGATCAGATGGCCCGCCCGGTCGCCGGCAACGGCACTCACGCTGCTGACCAGGCCGAAATTACCCATTGCGCATCGTCGCCACCCAGTCGGGGTAAACCCTTGGTTTTGAGCGGAAAGTCGCGTGCGGTACACGTTCGGCGAGCGCGCCGCAGCCGTGCCGCACACGCCGCAGCCCCACGGGACAGGGCTTCCACGCGCAGCCGTCGCACGCCGCGCGGCACGCGTGGCAGCGTCGCCCGATTCATCCCCGATAAATAAAACAGATACGTCGATAAGCACGACGCAAGCTCGGGCGGCGCCGTTCCGGTAAAGTCGATCGTCATTGGCGACCTCCGCCGCGACGACGCTCGCGTGCCTTCCATCGAACTTCCGCGACCATGGATTCCAACGATCTGCCGAACCTTGCGTGTCTGTATGCCGTCCAGCGCGTTGCCGAAACGGGCAGCGTCAGCCGCGCGGCCGCCGCCCTGTTTCGTGCGCAATCGGCCGTCACGCGTGCCGTGCAGGAAGTGGAAGCGGCGCTCGGCGAACCGCTGTTCGATCGCAAGCCGTCCGGCATGCTGGCGACGCCGGTCGGACGCGCGGTGCTGAAACGCAGCGAGCGCGTCTTCGCCGAGCTCGGCGAACTCGCGAACTGGTGTGCGTTGCGGCAGTCGCGCCGGCGCGCGCCCGGCGAAGGCGGGCTGCCGGCGTATCTGCTGAACACGCGGCGGCTGCAGCTCTTCTCGACGCTCGCGCGGCACCGTCACATGCCGAGCGCGGCGCGCGCGCTCGGTGTGACGCAGCCGGCCGTCAGCAGCGCGATCCGGATTCTCGAAAGCGGCGCCGGCTTCGCGCTGTTTCATCGCCATCCGCGCGGCCTGCTGCTGACGGCCGACGGCGAAACGTTCCTGCTGCACGTGCGGCGCGCGCTGAACGAGTTGCGGCATGTCGCCGACGACGTCGCCGCATTGCACGGCAGCATCCAGGGCGTGGTGACCGTCGGCGCGCTGCCGCTCGGCCGCACGCTGATCCTGCCGGAAGCGGTCGCGCGCGTCGTCACGCGTTTCCCGAAAGTGCGCGTGATCACCGACGAAAGCGCGTACGAAGCGCTCGTCGCGGGCGTGCGCGCGGGCGACATCGACTTCATTCTCGGCGCGTTGCGCGCGAACGATGCGGCCGGCGACCTCGAGAACGAACGATTGATGTCGGAGAATCTCGTCGTGCTGGCGCGCCGCGACCATCCGCTCGCGCGTGTGCGCAATCTCGGGCTGCGCAGCCTCGCGGCCGCGCAATGGATCCTGCCGCGCAGCCATGCGCCCGCGCGCGGCCTGTTCGATGCGCTGTTCCGGCGCATGAAGCTCAAGCCGCCGATGCCGACCGTCGAAAGCGCCGATCTCGCGGTGATCCGCGGGCTGCTGCTACATAGCGACATGCTGGCCGTGCTGTCCGCGCAGCAATTGCATTACGAATGCGAGTCGGGGTTGCTCGCGGTACTCGACGTGCCGATGCACGACACGACGCGCGACATCGGGCTGATCACGCGCAGCGGCAGCCCGCCGTCGCCGGCAGCGCGCGCGCTGATCGATGCGATACGCGTCGTCGCGACCGACATCGCGCGCGGACCGCGCATCGCCGCGCGAGAGGCCGCGCATTAGCGCGCGTGCGCTACTCGAGTTCGACGCCCTTCAGTTCGGGAATCAGGAATACCGTCGCGACCATGTCGAGCACGTACAGGCCCGCAAGCAGCGCAATCGCCGTCTGGAACGAGTAGCGCGCGGCGAGCGCGCCGACCGTCATCGGCCCGAGGCCGCCGATCGCGCGGCCGATATTCCACAGCACGTTCTGCGCGGTCGCGCGCGCCGCGGTCGGATAGCCTTCGGACATCAGCGTGCCGTATCCGCCGACCATCCCGTTCACGAACATGCCCATCAACGCGCCGGCCCACAGCATCGCGGTCGGATTCGACAGCTGCGCATAGGCGATGACGGTCGCGACCGAGCCGAGCTGGTAGATCAGGAAGGTCGGCTTGCGGCCGATGCGGTCCGCGAGCTGGCCGAACACCCAGACGCCGAGCATCATTCCGACGACGGTCGCCGCGGTCCACAGCCCCGACTTCGTCAGCGAGAAGCCCAGCTGCTTCGACAGGAACGTCGGCAGCCAGATCATGATGCCGTAGTAGCCGAAGTTCTGAACCGCGCAGAGGATCACGATGCCGGCACTGGTGCGCGCGGTGCGGCCGTCGGCGACGAGCATCCGGAACGCATTGGACGCCGGCTGCGCGGCGCGTTGCACGAACACCTCGGGCTCGTGCAGCCGGTTGCGCAGCACCCAGGCGAGCAGCGCCGGCACCACGCCGACGACGAACATCCCGCGCCAGCCGATATGCACGAGCAGCCAGGGCGTGAGCAGCGCCGCGAGCAGCACGCCGACCTGCCAGCCGAGCGCGACGTAGCACGACACGCGCGCTCGCCGGTTCGCGGGCCACGCTTCGGCCGCAAGCGCCATGCCGATGCCGAACTCGCCGCCGAGGCCGATCCCGGCGACGGTCCGGTAGACGAGCAAATCCCAGAAGCCGCGCGCGAACGCGCACAGGCCCGTGAAGATCGCGAACAGCATGATCGTCCAGGTGAGCACGCGCACGCGTCCGTAGCGATCGCTCAGTGCGCCGAACAGAATGCCGCCCGCGACCGCGCCGATCAGCGTCCACGTGACGAGCGCGCCGCCCTCGCCCGGCGTCAACTGGAGCGCCGCCGTGATCGCGGGCAGCATGAAGCCGAGAATCAGCAGGTCGAAGCCGTCCATCGCATAGCCGATCGCCGAGCCGGCGAGCGCCTTCCATGCGTAGGGACCGACCTGCTGCACAGGCGGCGTCGACGAATCGCCGAGCGTCGAAGAAGGGAGGTCTGCTGCCATCGTGTTCTGCCGAAAAATATTCGCGACATTCTAGGCGAATCGGCGGACGCAGAAAAAAGGAAAGCCGGCCGTCGAACGATCGACGACCGGCTGAACGGGATGCCGCAATGAAACCGCAGAAGAACGGCGACGCCACGCATCGCCGGAAAAACCTGCTCGCGCCAGGCGAGCTACGCCGACCTGCCGTCCGGCGCGACCTGCCTCAACCCTGATCGTCGCCGGGCCACCACGTCTTCGCTTCGCGATCGACGAGCAGCGAATCGAGATCCTTGCCTTCAAGCCATTTCGGCTTCGGACCGCGGCCGGACCACGAGCGGCCGGTCGTCGGATCGTAATACTTGGCCGGCGCCTTGCGCTTGCGCTGGACGATATAACCGAGCGCGCTCAGCACTTCCTGTTGCGTGATGCCGTACAGCTCGACTTGCTGCTTGAATGCCGCGAGTGCGGCCTGCTTCTCCTTCTGCTTGGCTTCCGACAGCTTGATGTTCAGGTCTCGAAGCTGCGCTTCGAGATCCCGCAGGGCCTGGGTCATTGATTCATCCTCTTTGGGCATGTTTTCTGAAAAACTCCGATGGCCGAACCTAACACGAAGTTCCGCCGATCCGTGTTGCAATGTGTGACGCGGCCGACCGAGCGGCGTCCGAACTTCGTCGAACGCCGGCGCGCCGTCCACACCACACCGTCGAACCGCAACACGCGCACGCGCACGACGCACGCGGCCGGCGACGACCTCCTCGCCGCCGGCTCCGCCCCCTGGCACAGGCGGCATGGCGCGAATGATAGCAGTGCGCGGCCCGCGCGTTTCAGGACTTGTGCGGCGCAGCCGATGGCGACGGAACCGGCGGTGCATCGCGCAGCACCTCGCGCAACGCGGTGTCGAACGGCGTCGCATGATGAATGCCGACCGCGTGCAACTGCGCCGCGTCGAGATGGCAGTCGTACGGACGCGGCGTCGCATCGGCCGGCGTGTCGATCGGTGCGAGCGATGCGCGCAGGCCCAGCGCGTCGGCGATACGCTGCGCGATCTCGTACTTCGTCATCGCTTCGTCGCCCGACCAATGGCGGATGCCGAGGACCGACGCACCGGCCAGATGCCGATGCAGGAGATCGCGGATCACGGCCGCGACATCGGGCGTGTAGGTCGGATAGCGGATCGCCCATGCGTCCATCCCGACCGCGTCGGCGCCCGCGCGCGCGGACGCGACGATCGCCGGCACGAGGCTCGTCACCGCCGACTCGCTCCAGTCGGCGATCGGTCCGTACAGCAGCGGCAAGCGCAGCACGCACGACAGCGGCGACGCGGCGAGCAGCGCCGCTTCGCCTTCCAGTTTCGTGCGGCCGTAGACGTTCAGCGGATTCGGCGTCGCGTCCTCGCGATAAGGTGCCGCGCGCCCGTCGAAGACATAGTCGGTCGAGATGCCGAGCGTCCATGCGCCGTAGTGTGCAGCGAGCGCGCCGATGCGGGCCGGCGCGTCGACGTTGATGGCGCGCGCGCCGGCCGGGTCGCGCTCGCAGACGTCCGGGCGCCGCTCGGCCGCGCAGACCACGACCGCCGCCGGCCGATAGAGGTCGAATGCGCGTTCGAGCGCCGGCCGATCGAGTACGTCGAGTATCGCGATCTTGTCGGGCGGCAGCGCGAGCAGGCGTGCGCCGCGCGTATCGCGGTTGCGGATCGTGGCAATCGCCGCGAACGCCGGATCGCGCGCCAGCGACGCGACGACCGCGCGGCCGAGCAGGCCGGACGCGCCGATCACGAGAACGGTGGCGGGACGGGAAGACGGGGAAGTGACGGTCATGGGTGCAGTGCAGGCGCAGGCCGTGGCGGATTCCGGTCGCCCATCTTAGCGAAGCGCGGGCGTCCCATCAAAAAAGCCCGGCGCACGCGTCGCGCGCCGGGCTGCCGCATCCGCCGATGCGCCGCTTCGTCACTGCCGGTCGACCGAATACCGGCCGGGGCCCGTGAGCGCGAGCAGCAGGAACGCGCCGACGATGCTGATGTTCTTGTAGAAGTTGATCATCGCGAGGTACTGGTCCATCCCTTGCAGCGACCAGTAGCGATGGCCGATGAACGCGGTCGCGAGCGTATAGACGGCGAACGCGAGCGCGAGCGGACGCGTGTAGAACCCGATCGCGATCAGCACGCCGCCGACCAGCTCGACGCCCACCGCGATCGCCGCCGACAGCTCCGGCGACGGCGAACCGGTCGACGCCATATAGGCGACGGTGCCCGCAAAGCCGGTCAGCTTTTGCCAGCCGAACAGCACGAACAGGATCATCAACAGTACGCGAGCGGCCAGCAGCAGCTCGTCCTTCTTCGATTCCAGCGACAGGTAACGCATGGCAGTCATCCTTCAATTGACGTTCGTTGCATCCGCAGCGAGCGGCCGCCATACAGGGCGGCGACGTCGACGACGGACCCTTTCCTCGCACGATCGATCCGCGCGCCGGTCGGCGCGCGTCACGTAGAACCGCACCGGCCGCACCTTCACGGCGCGGCTTCGAAGCGGTTTCGGCGAAGCACGCGTGCAGTCTACTGTCCCGCCGAAATTCATCAATTGGCTTGATTCGGATTGGCTGTCACGATTTGGTGGACAATCGAACGGATTGCCGGCACGGAAAATGGAGACGCCGCACGACGCGGCACCCTGCGCTGCCCTCGCAGAACCGGCCTCACACGGCCACGCCCCAAGCTATCCACAGTTTTCGTGCATAACCCTGTGGACAACCTCGGTCCGAGCGGCACGCCGTCGGGCGCGCGTTGGTGCCGCTACCGAGTCAGTGCTGGACGCCCCAACGGCGCACGGTCACGCGCTCGAGCGTGTCGAACACGAGATGCTCGACGAGCAGCCCGATCACGATGACGGCCGCCAGGCCGGCGAACACGCGGTCCGTATAGAGCTCGTTGCGGTTCTGAAAGATGTACCAGCCGAGCCCGCCCTGCCCGGCGCTCGCGCCGAACACGAGTTCCGCGGCGATCAGCGTACGCCACGCGAACGCCCAGCCGACGCGCAGCCCGGACAGAATCGACGGCAGCGCGGCCGGCACGAGGATCAGCAGCACCTGCCGCAGGCCGGTGAGGCCGTAGTTGCGGCCCGCCATCTTCAGCGTCGCCGGCACGCCGACGAAGCCGGTATACATGTTCAGCGCGAGCGGCCACAGCACCGCATGCACGAGGACGAACAGCAGGCTGCCGGTGCCGAGCCCGAACCACAGCAACGCGATCGGCAGCAGCGCGATCGACGGCAACGGATTGAACATCGAGGTGAGCATCGTCAGCAGATCGCGGCCGAAGCGCGTCGACACCGCCACCGACGTCAGCACGAACGCGAGTAGCACGCCGAGCGCATAGCCGCGCAGCAGCACCGACATCGAGATGCCGGTCTTCACGAGCAGCTCGCCCGACACGATGCCGTCGACGAACGCGGCCAGCGTCGCGCTGAAGGTCGGCACGAGCAGATCGTTCGCGACGAAGCGCGCGACGAGCTCCCATGCGGCGATCAGCACGAACGCGATCGCCGCGCGGCGAAACCACGCCGCGTCGGCGACACGCCGCACCAACGGCAACGGCGCCGCGCGCTCGGCGTCGCGCGGCGGTTCGAGCTCGCGCTCGTATTCCGCGCGCACGGGCGGCAGGACGGGATCGAACGGTCGCATCAGGCGGCCTCCTCCGTCTGCGGTGTATCGGTGTCGAACAGCAGCCGATGAATGCGCGCGACGCTCGCGCGGAAATCGCCGCTGCCGGCGCTGTCGAGCCCATACGCATGACTGTTGAGCTCCGCGCGCACGCGGCCCGGATGCGGCGACAGCAGCAGGATGCGGTTGCCGACGACGAGCGCTTCTTCGATCGAGTGCGTGACGAACAGCAGCGTGAAGCGCGCGTCGTCCCACAGCCGCAGTAACTCTTCCTGCATCTTGCGGCGCGTCAGCGCATCGAGCGCGGCGAACGGCTCGTCCATCAGCAGCACGCGCGGCTGCATCGCAAGCGCGCGCGCAATGGCGACGCGCTGCTTCATGCCGCCCGACAACGTATGCGGATACGCATCGGCGAACGTGCTGAGCCCGACCTTGTCGAGATAGTGCAGCGCACGTTCGCGCGCCTCCGCACGCGTCAGCTTCGCGGCGACGCGCAGCGGAAACGCGACGTTTTCCACGACGGTCTTCCACGGCGGCAGCTGATCGAACTCCTGGAACACGACCACGCGATCCGGGCCCGGCCCGTGCACCGGCGCGCCGTCGAGCGAGATCGTGCCGGCGACCGGTTCGACGAAGCCGGCGATCGCCTTCAGCAGCGTCGATTTCCCGCAGCCGGACGGGCCGAGCAGCACGAAACGATCGCCGCCGTACACGTCGAAGCTGACCTGCTGCGTCGCACGCACGATGCGCGTGCCGGTGCGGTACTCGAGCGTCACGCGGTCGACCGCGAGCAGACGTGCGCTATGCGCGGCGGACGGTGCGGCCTGCGGCGCCGCGCGATGGGCGTCACGCGACGCGGACGCAGCCGTGCCCGTGTCGGACGACGCGCGATCGCGCGCCGCGAACGGCGGCAGCCAGGTGCGGGAAGAAGGGGCGTTCACGATCGAAGCTCTCGCGGAAAAAACGTCGATAACGCATCACGATACGGCTGCCCGATGCGCGCACCAACCAACGATTGCGCATAACCTAATCCGGGCGATGCATAAGCGTGCATGCCGCCGCTGCAGCAGCGGCGACGCGTGCCTCGGCGCACTCAA
Organism: Burkholderia sp. BC1; assembly: GCF_052683555.1. Lineage (NCBI taxonomy): Bacteria > Pseudomonadati > Pseudomonadota > Betaproteobacteria > Burkholderiales > Burkholderiaceae > Burkholderia > Burkholderia sp. BC1. Next base: position 15,184 of record NZ_JBQYLP010000027.1, on the reverse strand, counting down.
CTGCCGCCGGCCGTCGCCGGATCGTCGAAGAAATAGTCGCGCCACGAGGTCGGCTCGTGGCGAATCGCGCCCGTGCGATACATGAACTGCGCGAGCCGCAGCGTGTTCTCCGGCGCGATCTTGAACTGCACCTGCGGATTGCGCAGGATCTTCAGCAGCAACGCGCGATCGATCTTCGACCCGTTCGCACGAATGTAGACGTCCGCCGCGCGCTCGGGGTCCGCCGCGATCTGCTGCGCGGCATCCGCGAGCGCGGCGACGAACGCGCGGTACGTTTTCGGGTTGTCGCGGCGAAACGCCTCGGTCGCGTACAGCACGGTCGCAGAGCTCGGACCGCCGAGCACGTCGTACGAATTCAGCACGACATGCGCGTTCGGATTGCCGGCCAGTTCCTGCTCCTGAAACGGCGGATTGCCGAAGTGGCCCGTGATCACGTTGCTGTTCGCGACGATCGCCGCCGTCGCATCCGGGTGCGGAATCGCCTGCGTCAGCGCGTCGAGCCGGTCGAACTGACGGTCGCCCCATTGCTTGGCGGCCGCATACTGCAGCACGCGCGACTGCACGGGGACGCCGACGGCTGGCACCGCGATCCGGTCTTTCGCGCTCAGGTCCGCGATCGTCCTGACGTTCGGATTGGTGCTGACGAGGTAGTACGGAAAATTGCCGAGCGACGCGACGCCCTTTACGTTCTGCCGGCCGCGCGTGCGGTCCCACACGGTCAGCAGTGGGCCGACACCCGCGCCGGCGATGTCGACCGCCCCGGACAGCAGCGCATCGTTGACGGCCGCGCCGCCCGACAACCGCACCCAGTCGACCTTGATGTCGAGCCCCGCCTTGCGCCCTTCCTTCTCGATCAGTTGCTGGTCGCGCGCGACGTTCAGCATCAGATAGACGACGCCGAACTGCTCGGCGATGCGAATCCGGCCTTCGGCATGCGCGGCCTGCGGCGCGGCCACACCCGCGAATGCGAACGCGGCGGCCAGCGTCGCGGCGAGCGCGCGACGCGGGCGCGATGCAGCGCCGCTCAGCGCGGACAGAAAGGAAAACGACATCGGACCTCCGGTCGAAAATGAATGGCGGAAACGGGTGCGGCGCGGCGTGCGATCAGAACGGTTCGTCGCCTTCGATCGTCGTGCGGTACAGCTTGCGGCGCAGATGGTCGGACGTGCCGGCCGCCAGATGCAGCAGCGACCGGTTGTCCCAGAACACGAGGTCGTGGTCGCGCCAGCGATGCCGATACTGATGCTCGGCGCGCACGCTGTGCGCGAACAATTCGTCGAGCAGCGCACGGCTTTCGTCGTCGGGCAGCCCGACGATGCGCGTCGTGAAATGCTCGCTGACGAACAGCGCGCGGCGGCCCGTCTCCGGATGCGTGCGCACGACCGGATGCACGACCGGCTCGACCTGCGCGATCTGCTCGGCGGACAGGTTCGGCCGCCACGGGCTGCGCGCCTGCAGCTCCGCATAGCGCGCGAGATAGGTGTGCTCCGCGCGGCGCCCTTGGACGGCGCGCCGCAGTGCCTCCGGCAGCGTGTCCCACGCGAGGTGCATGTTCGCGAACAACGTATCGCCGCCTTCGGCCGGCAGTTCCTGCGCGTGCAGCAGCGAGCCGAGGCTCGGGCGGCGCTTGTACGACAGGTCGGAATGCCAGAAGTAGCCGGCGTCGCCAAGGCCGATCGGCTTGCCGTTCTCGACGATGTTCGACACGATCAGCACTTCCGGATGGCCGGGCAGCGCGAACTGATGCAGCACGTGGGTCTGCAGCGGGCCGAAGCGGCGGCTGAATGCGACGTGTTCGTCCGGCGTGATGCGCTGGTCGCGAAACACGAGCACATGATGGTCGAGATGGGCGCGCCGGATCCGCGCGAACGCGTCGGCGTCGAGCGGCTGCGACAGGTCGATGCCGACGACTTCGGCACCGAGCGGCGCATCGAACGGCACGATCTCGAACCGCTGCGGCGCGGCCGACGCGGGCGACACGGGCGGTCGCACGACGGCATCCGGTGCCGCGTCGCGGGTGGCAGTGGTCGTCACGGTGCAGCCCTCCGATTCGGTCAAAAACGCGAATCTACGAGCGCCGCAACGCAAGCGTCAACGAAGCGATTTCGATACGTTTATCTGCTTTGACGATAAAGACCGACGCTCGGGCGTCGGCCTGCCATCGTTCGCCGTCAATCCACGGGCGACGGCGACGCCGCCACGCCCGGCGCGCGGCATTGCGCGAGCCCGTCGTGCAGCGCGGTCACGGTGTCGGCGTCGAGAATGCCGATGAATACCATCGCGCAGCGCCGGTCGGCTTCGGCTTGCGCTTCGTGCGGCGTGAAGCGCACGCGCCGTGCCGCGACCTGACATACGCGCAGCGCGACGTCGTCGCCGTCCGCGACGCGCACGATGCCTTTCGCGCGCAGGATCGTGCGCGGCAGCGCCTTCAGCCACGCGCGCACCCGCGCCTTGTCGAGCACCTGTGGCGGCACGACCGTCACGCTCGCGAGCGCCGGCATCGCGTCGCTGCCGAGCGGCCGGTGCCCACGCGCGATACGCAGCGTCGCGCGCCGATCGGGCACCGCGGCATCGAACAGCAGCGCGAGCGGAATCGCGCCGTGCGACGCGGCAACGACGATGTCGGTCGATGCGCACGCACGCACACGCGCGAGCGCCGCGTCGCGCTGCGGCGGCGCAAGCAGGTCGAGCTTCGTGACGACGAGCGCGCTCGCGCCGTCGAGCTGCCGTTGCGCGATCGCGCCGACGTGCGGATCGGCGAGCGTATCGTCGAGCGCCAGCGCGTCGGCGACGACGAGCACCGACGTCAGTCGGAACGCGCCGTTGAGCATGCCGATCTGCGCGATCTTCGCGGGATCGGCGACGCCGCTGGCTTCGACGAGCAGCAGTTCGGGACGCGCATCGCGCGCGGCGACGCGCGTGAGCGCATCGACGAGCGCGCCGCCGATCGTGCAGCAAATGCAGCCGTTGTCGAGTTCGATCACGTCGTCGCCGCGCGCACGCACGAGCCGCGCGTCGATGTTGACGGCACCGAAGTCGTTGACGAGCACCGCGATGCGGCGCCCGTGCGGCGCCTGCAGGATCGCGTTCACGACGGTCGTCTTGCCCGCGCCGAGATAGCCGCCGACGACCGCGAGATCGATCGGCGCGGCGGCCGCGTTCATTGCGGTGCGCGGAACACGCGTCCGCCCAGCACGGTGCCCCACACACGCACGTCCTTGAGCCGCGCCGGCGCAACGCGCGACGGATCGTCGTCGAGCACGGCGAAATCCGCGAATTTGCCGACCTCGATGCTGCCAACGAGATGATCCATCTTCAGCGTATATGCGGCACCGAGCGTGATCGCGCGAAGCGCGTCGTCGACCGAGATTCGCTCGTGCTCGCCGAGCACGCGCCCCGACGCGGTTTCGCGCTGCACCGCGCACCATGCGGTAAACAGCGGATTCAGCGGCGTGATCGGCGCATCCGAATGCAGCGCGTACGGAATGCCGAGCCGCTGCGCGGAGCCGGCCGCGTCCATCCGGTTCGCACGGTCGGGGCCGATCGTCTGCGCGTAATGCGCGTCGCCCCAGTAGTACAGATGGTTCGCGAAGAAGTTCACGCACATCCCGAGCGCGCGGATGCGCGCGAGCTGCGCGGCGTCCGCCATCTGGCAGTGCTGCAGCGTGTGGCGATGATCGGGGCGCGGATCGCGCGCGAGCAGCGTCGTCATCGCGTCGAGCACGACCTCGGTCGCCTCGTCGCCGTTCGTATGGATATGCAGCTGCAGTCCCGCGCGGTGAAACGGCGCGAACACGTCGACGAGCTGCGCGGGCGGAATCAGCCACAGCCCGTTCGGCTGGCCGCCCGCGTAGCCGGGCCAGCGCACGCGCGCCGTGAAGCCCTGGATCGAGCCGTCGACGATGAACTTCACCGCGCCGAAGCGCAGCTTGTCGGTATTGCGCGCCACTTCGGCAAGCACGCTGTCGGCCGAGCGCGCGGGGCTGCGCTGCGGCGCGAACGCCGGCACGATGCGCACCGGATAATCGACGTCGCCCGTCACGTCGCGCAGCGTGCGATTGCCTGCCGGCGAAAGATCGTTCACGAGGTCGGTCGCCGTCGTCACGCCCGCGAGCTGCGCGACACGACCGAAATTGCGGATCGCATGCGGCTGCTCGCCGGCCGAAATCGCGAGCTTGCTGCCGATCGCCTGATAGACCGGGAACATCGCCGCGAACTCCTGCAATTCGCCGGTTGGACGCCCGTCGGCGTCGCGCGAGATGCCGTCGATGTCGGTGTCCTCGTCGATGCCTGCCTGCGCGAGCATCGCGCCGTTCACGTTCATCAGGTGCACGCTCGCATGCAGGATCACGATCGGCCGGCGCGCGGATACGCGATCGAGCTCGCGCACCGTCAGCCGCGACGTGCCGAAGAAGATCGGATCGAAGCCCCAGGCGAGCAGCGGCCCGTCGTCGGTCATCGCGCGCTCGGCCTGTGCGAGCCGGTCGAGCACCGCGTCGAGCGAGCGCAGGCCCGGCCATGACGTGCCGTCCGGCCCGCGGCGATCGTAGTAGCCGACGTACACGGCATCCCACATCGCGCCTTCCATCAGATGGCAATGCCCTTCGACGAAACCCGGCATCAGCACCCGGTCGCGCAGCGTGTCGTCGGTCGCGCATGCGCCGAAGCGCGTGTGCCACGCGGCCGCGTCGTCGGCGTCGCCGACCGCGAGAATGCGGCCGTCGCGCACCGCGACGTGCGTGGCCGCCGGCTGCGCCGGATTCATCGTCAGGATGCGGCGCGCGGCGAAGATCGTCACGCGCGCGTCGGGGCTCGCGAGGGCTTGCATCGATGGTTTTCCTCCATGAGACGCGCGACACGCGCGTCAGGACACCGCATAGTGCTTGACCGGTCGCCCGCGCAGCGTCGCGTGCACGGCCGCGACGACCAGCATGTTGATGACGAGGCACACCAGGCCGAGATTGATGCCGCCGAAATCGACGTGCAACAGGTAAAACAGCATCGCGAGCGCCTGCCCGCACAGCATGCCCGACGCCACGGCGACGGGCCGCACGCGACGCCCGGCGAGCAGGATCAGCACGCCGGGCAGAAACTGCGCGATGCCGTAGAACGTCGTGTTGATCAGCGTGAGCATCAGGTTCGGCGTCAGCATTGTCGTCGCGATCGACAGCAGCAGATAGCCGACGATCACGTATTTCGCCGCGCGCTTCTGGCGCGTCTCGGGCAGATTCGGCATCAGGTTGCGCGTGACGATCGGCCCGATCGCGAGACAGATGCCGGCGAGCACGAGCAGCCCCGACAGCGCGGCACCGGCCGCGACGAGCCCGATCAGCCAGCCCGGCAGCAGATGGACGACGGCCGCGAAGAATGCATCGTTCGGCGACGCGAGCTTCAGGTTCGCACTGATCGCGTAATACGACGCGACGACGAGGAACGGATACATCAACATGTACAGCGGCATCGCGACCTGCGTGCGGCGAATCGTGTTCGGCCCGCGCGCCGTGAAAAAGCCCTGCACCGCGAACGGCATGATGTAGAAGCCGAGCGACTGATAGAGCATCGTGCCCATCGAGAAGCGCAGCTGCGGTGCGGTCATCGTGTTGCTCACGTGCCGGCTCGCGGCTTCGAACACGGGATGCACGCTGCCGACCTTCAATGCGACGGCCGTGCCCGTGACGACGATCGCGAGCAGCATCAGGATGTCCTTCAGGATCGCGATATACGCGGACGCGCGCACGCCCGACATCGCGATATACGTGAACGCGAGCGCTGCGCAGACGAGGATCAGATACAGCGGATCGACGTGCCAGCCGAGTCCTTTCAATGCGGCGGCGAGCCCCGAGCGCGCGGCTGCCGTAATGGCCTTTGAACAGATCGGCGAGCGTGATCGCATGATGCCGGCGCCCGGCTTCCCAGATCTTCGGGCCGATGAAATACCCGATCGGATAGGCGAGCAGGATATAACCGAGAAACCATGCGCCGTAGGTCGGCCCTTTCGCGTAGATCCCGCCGGGAAAGCCGACCATCGTGCCGATGCTGTAGATCTCGCCGGCGGTCAGGAAGAACAGCAGCGCCGTGCCGAACTGGCCGGACGCGACGAAGAAGTCATGCACGCTCTGCTTGCCGTGCCCGCGTCGCGAGCGGTAGGCCAGGTAAAGCGACAGCGCGATCAGCGCGGCGAAGACGACCGTGGACATGCGCACCTCGGCGAAAGGACGGGAACGAAGGGTTCGCCGGAAAGCGCAGGCGGCCGGCGGTCCGCGCGAACGAACCGGCTACGCGCCGGGCGTGTGGCGGTCGAACAGCATCCAGCACGCGAACAGGCAGCCGGACGTCAGCACGAACCACGCGAAGATCCACATGAACAGGAACGGCACGCCGAACACGTAGCGGTCCTGCGACGCGACCCACGGCAGCACGCCCATCACACCGAGATACGGAATACCGATGCCGATCAGATATCGGAGCATGCACGCCTCCTCGCTAACGGGTTCGTCGGGAACAGCGATGCGAGCGCGCGGCGGCACGTCGCGCGCAATCGTCGAACCCAGTATTCGAAGCCAAAATGCGCGGCGATAGTGCCAGACGCGGGGAATCGTTTGGGCCAGCGGGCGTGCAGGCGAACGCGAACGCGACGCGCGACGCACTGCGCCGCGCCGCACCGCACCGCACCGCGTCACGCGCGCGGACCGAGGCGTTCGGCGAGAAATCCAATGAACGTACGCAGCGTGACGAAGCCTTCGCGATGCTGCGGAAACACCGCGTTCAGCGTGATCGGTGCGGGCGCATACGCGTCGAGCACCGGCACGAGCGCGCCGCCGTCGAGCGCCGCGCCGACGATGAAGGACGGCAGCAGCGCGATGCCGAGCCCCGCGATCGCCGCATCGCGCACGACTTCGCCGTTGTTCGCGACGAGCGGCCCCTGCACGTCGAACGTGCGCGGCGCACCGTCGACGCGGAATTCCCAGCCGACGCGCCGCTCGCGCCCGTACAGCAGGCACGTGTGATGCGCGAGCTCGGCCGGCGTCGCCGGCGTGCCGTGCCGCTTCAGATAGGCGGGGCTCGCGCACGCGATCATCTTCCATGCGCCGAGCGCCCGCGCGATCAGCGTCGAATCCTCGAGCGCGCCGATCCGCAGCACCAGATCGAAGCCCTCGCCGATCACGTCGACGCGCCGATCGGTCAGATCGAGATTGAGCCGCACGGCCGGATGCGCGGACAGGAACTCGGCGATCAGCGGCGAGACGTGCGTGATCCCGAACGACAGCGGCGCGCTGATCTTCAGCGAACCGTGCAGTTCGGTGCTGCGCACCGACATCGCCTGCTCGGCATCGGCGACTTCCGCGAGGATCCGCTGCGCGCGCGCATAGAACTCCTGGCCCGATTCCGTCACGGCGAGATTGCGCGTGTTCCGGTGCAGCAGGCGCACGCCGAGCGACGCCTCGAGCGCCATCGTGCGCCGGCTGACGAACTGCTTCGACAGCATCAGTTGATCGGCCGCCGCGGTGAAACTGCCCGCATCGACGGTCGCGACGAAGATCCGGAGGTCGTTGAGTTCCATATTGTCCACTTGAATGTGACAGCGATTATCGCCTCAGCGATTTATTTGTCAAATCGATTGACCTACGATGGATGTCAACACAACGCGACTGCCCACTTCCGAGGCGACGCGTCACCAAGGACCCATCATGATCGACATCCGTGCAGCAAACCAACGCGGCCGTGCGGAGCACGGCTGGCTCAGCTCCCGTCACACGTTCTCGTTCGCGAACTACTTCGATCCGCAGCAGGTCGGCTTCTCCGATCTGCTGGTGATCAACGACGATCGCGTCGCGCCGGCGCGCGGCTTCGGCACGCACCCGCACCGCGACATGGAAATCCTGTCGTACGTGCTCGAAGGCGCGCTGGAGCACAAGGACTCGATGGGCACCGGCTCGGTGATCGTGCCGGGCGACGTGCAGCTGATGAGCGCCGGCACCGGCGTGCGCCACAGCGAGTTCAACCACTCGCCGGACGCGCCCGTCCACTTCCTGCAGATCTGGGTCGGACCGGCCGAGAAAGGCGCCGCGCCGCGCTATCAGCAGACGCACGTCGCGGCCGACGACAAGCGCGGCAAGCTCGCGCTCGTCGTGTCGCCGGACGGCGCCGCCGGTTCGCTGAAGATTCGCCAGGACACGCGGATCTACGCGGGTCTGTTCGACGGCGACGAACGCGCGACGCTCGAGCTCGCACCGGATCGCTTCGCCTACGTGCACGTCGCGCGCGGCAGCGTCACGGTCAACGGCGTGACGCTCGGCGAAGGCGATGGCGCACGGATTCGCGGCGAACAGGCGCTGACGTTCGCCGATGGCCACGATGCCGAAGTGCTGGTCTTCGACCTGCGTCCGATCGAAGTGACGGCCGAGTGGGCATGACGCCTGCTCGGACAACCGGGCCCCGCCGCGCGCGGGGCCTTTTTTAAGCGGAGATTCGCAACATGGCCAAGGTACTCGTTCTTTACTACTCGTCCTACGGACACGTCGAAACGATGGCGCAGCACGTCGCGGAAGGCGCGAAATCGGTGCCCGGCGTCGAAGTCACGCTCAAGCGCGTGCCGGAGACGATTCCCGCCGATCAGGCGAAGGCGATTGGCATCAAGGTCGATCAGGCCGCACCGGTCGCGACCGTGGACGAGCTCGCGAACTACGATGCGATCCTGTTCGGCACGCCGACGCGCTTCGGCAACATGGCCGGCCAGATGCGCACGTTCCTCGACCAGACGGGCGGCCTGTGGATGAAGGGCGCGCTGGTCGGCAAGATCGGCAGCGTGTTCGCGTCGACGGGCACGCAGCACGGCGGCCAGGAAACGACGATCACGTCGTTCCATACGACGCTGCTGCACCACGGGATGGTGATCGTCGGCGTGCCGTATGCTTGCAGCGGGCTCGTGAAGATGAACGAGATCACGGGCGGCACGCCGTACGGCGCGACGACGCTCGCGGGCGCGGACGGCAGCCGTCAGCCGAGCGCAAACGAGCTCGACATCGCGCGCTATCAGGGCAAGCACGTCGCGGAACTCGCGGTGAAACTCGCTTCGTAAGCCTGTCGTCAGGTCGCGCGCGTAGCGCGACCGTGTGCGTCGCGGGCGTGGTGCCGCGACGCCGCGTGCGGGCGGCGGGCGCCGTGCCGGCCGCCCGCGCGTCGCGCGTCCTGCGTCGTGCGCCGCCGGCGTTACTGCCCGGAAGCCGGCGCGGCCGGCGCCGCGTTGGCCGGCGCCTTCTGCACCGCGTTCTGCGGATAGTTGCTCTGATCGTTGGTCAGCCGATAGCCGCTGCCCGTGCCGATCGCCTTCAGGTCCTTCGCGTGCCGCTCGCGTGCCGCCTTGCGCGCCGCTTTCTTCTTCGCCTTGTCGAGCTGCTTCTGCGTCGGCGCGGATGCCGCCGTCGTGTCCTGCGCCCATGCCGCCGGCGCGGCGGTCAACAGCAGACCGAACGACGCCGTGACTGCCACTGCCACCGAAACCACGCGAGACTGCTTCATGCCGGATCTCCTTGTCGATTGTTGATGGTGAATCGAGCGGCGCCGGCGCGCTCGCGACGGATCTCGGTTGCGCACGACGGCGCCGATGCAACGTTAGCCGATCGCCGCGGAATTGTCCTTGTGCATTCGTGAATTCCGGCGATAACGGCCCGCATACGTGCCGGCCGCGATCGAGACACGCAACGCGGTCTTGCCGTACGACCGCAGCGCGCCGCTCAGAGCCAGCGCGACACGATCGGCAGCAGGATCGGCACGACGAACGCGGTCAGCACGCCATTGAGTCCCATCCCGAGCCCGGCGAACGCACCGGCTTCCTCGCTGACCTGAAACGCGCGCGCGGTACCGATGCCATGCGAGGCGACGCCGAGCGCGAAGCCGCGCACCGCAGGCTCGTCGATGCGCAGCGCGTTCAGGATGCTGCGCGCACAGACGGCGCCGAAGATGCCGGTCGAAATGACGAGCACGGCCGTCAGCGACGGAATGCCGCCAATCTCCGCGGCAACCGCCATCGCGATCGGCGTCGTCGCGGACTTCGGCGCGAGCGACGCAATCGTCTGATGAGACGCGCCGAGCAACGCGGCGATGCCGACCGCCGACACGATCGCCGTCAGCGAACCGGCGACGAGCCCGATCAGCAGCGGCACCGCCGCGCGGCGCAGCTTCGCCCATTGGCGATACAGCGGCAGTGCGAGCGCGACGGTCGCGGGGCCGAGCAGGAAGTGGACGAACTGCGCCCCTTCGAAATACGTCGGGTACGGCGTGCGCGTCAGCGTCAGCAGCGCGACGATCAGCGCGACCGCGATCAGCACCGGGTTCGCGAGCGGATTGAAGCGGGCGCGCGCATAGACGGCCTGCGCGACGAGATACGCGATCAGCGTGATCGTCAGGCCCAGCAGCGGACTCGCGGCGAGGTAGACCCAGATCGCGCCGAGTTTCGGGAAGGCCGTCATCGCGTGCCCTCCGCGGTGCCGGCCGCACGTTGCTGGCGCCGCAGCAACGCGCGCGTGACGAGTGCGGTAACCGCGATCGCGAGCGTCGTGCTGACGACGAGCGCGACGACGACCGCGACCGCGTCGCCGCGCACGCGGCCCGCCGACACCATGATCCCGACGCCGGCCGGCACGAACAGCAGCGACAGATGGCGCAGCAGTTCGAGCGCGGTCGGCTCGATCGCGTCGGCGACCTGCGGCCGCAGCATCGCGAAACCGAACAACAGCAGCATGCCGATCACCGGGCCGGGCACCGGCAAACCGAACAGATAGGACACGCCTTCCCCGAGACACTGGAAGGTCAGCAATACCGCGAAAGCCTGCAACATGAAGCAATTCTCCTGACGACGGCGCGCGCCGCGGCGGCCGGCACGCGCCGGCCGCTACCGGCCTCGGCGCGCGCGGTAAGCGCGATCGTACCAAGTTCGCGAAGCCTGCAGCGTCATTCGGCCGGCGTCAGTCCATGCTCGCGCGAAGCGGTGCAGGTAGCGGCACGAGTGCGCTTATGATCGTTTTGAGCCGCAGATCGTCGCAGGCATCGAATGTCGCGCGCACCGTGTCGAGGATCGCGCTCGGCGCTTCATCGGCGTGTGCGTCGGAACTCGGCTCCGTCTCGCCTCTTCGTCGGTGTAACCTGCACGCCGTGACGGGCTCGCCGCCCGTCGCGCCGCTCACGCCGGCCGGCGGCCCGCATAGGCGTCTTCGAGCAGCGCGCGCAGCGACGCGCGCTCGGGCGGACGCGGGTTCCAGTACGGGTTGCGCAACGCGAGATCGAGCACGCGTTCGATGTCGGCCTCGTCCATGCCGATGTCCTTCAGCGCGACCGGCACGCCGCTCGCACGCGCGAGATCGAAGACGCCGCGTGCCGCGTCGTCGGCGCCGAGCGCGGCGGCGATGCGGCGCATCGCGGCCGGCGCGGCGTCGCGGTTGTAAGCGAGCGCATGCGGCAGCACGATCGTATGGGTTTCCGCGTGCGGCAGGTTCAGCGTGCCGCCGAGCGTATGGCACAGCTTGTGATGCAGCGCCATCCCGACGCTGCCGAGCACGGCGCCGCACAGCCAGGCACCGTACAGACAGTCGGCGCGCGCGTCGGCGTCGTGCGCGTCGTGCACGATGCGCGGCAGGCCGCCGGCCAGTGCACGGATGCCTTGCTCCGCCATCAGGCTCACGACCGGGTTCGCGTCGGGCGCGTACAGCCCTTCGGCCGCGTGCGCGATCGCGTTGATCCCGCTCGTCACCGAGAGCGCCACCGGCAGCGACAGCGTCAGGTCCGGATCGTAGATCACCGCCTTCGGCAGCACGCGCAGGTCGCGGCCCGTCTTCTTCACGCCGCCTTCGGTGAGCCCGTAGATCGGCGTCATTTCGGAGCCGGCATAGGTCGTCGGCACCGCGACGATAGGCAGCCCCGAATCGAGCGCGATCGCCTTGCCGAGGCCCGTCGTCGAGCCGCCGCCGATCGCGATCGCGCAGTCCGCATCGACCTGCGCGGCGAATGCGCGGGCCGCGCGCGCCGTCTCGTTCGGCACGTGCATCACCGCTTCGGCAAACACGCCGGCGGCGCGCGCGCCAAGCCGATGCGCGAGCGCTTCGGCCTGCGCGCGCTGCGGCGGCGTCGACAGCACGATCGCGCGCGTCGCGCCAAGGCGCTCGATTTCCTGCGGCAACTGCGCGAGACTGCCCGCGCCGAATATGACGCGCGACGGCAGGCCGTTGTAGACGAACGAATGCATCGCGATGCGCTCCGTGTAAAGGTTCAACGCGGATAGTACGGCGGAATCTGCGCGTCGACGTCGAGCCGGAGCGATTTCGCATGCGCGTACTCGTGCATCGCGTCGTAGCCGCTTCTCGCGCCGGTCGTCCGCTCGGACCGACGCCGTCGAACCGCGAGCCGGCGCTGCCGCGCTTGTCGCAGTCGATCTGCACTGCGCCGCTTTTCAAATCGCGCGCGAAGTCCGGCGCCGAGCCTGCATGCGGTGCCGTCCGCGATCACGAGCGCCTCTTCGCCGGTGCGAAACGTCGTGACCGTCACGAACGGGCCGAGCACCGCGTCCTGCGCGACGCTTTCGGTTGGCCTGGCCTACACGCAAAAGCGGCGGGCATAGGCCCGCCGCGTCGATCTCCGCGCGCACCTTACGGCGCGCGCGAATGCGCCCTTACTTCAAACGCGTCGCGATTTCGTTCGCCATCGCCTTCAGCGCCGCCTGCGTAGGCGCATCGGTGGCCAATGCGTTGAGCAGCCCGAAATCGTGGATCGTGCCGTCGTAACGCGTCGTCGTCGCTTCGACGCCGGCCGCGTCGAGCTTGCGGCCGTATGCCTCGCCTTCGTCGCGCAGCACGTCGAACTGCGCGACCTGGATCAGCGCGGGCGGCAGCCCCTTCAGTTGCGCGACGCTCGCGCGCAGCGGCGACGCATAGATCTCGTTGCGCTGCGCGTCGTTCTTCGTGTACGCGTCCCAGAACCACTTCATCATCGGGCGCGTCAGGAAGTGGCCCTGCTGATACGCGCGATACGAACCCGTGTCGAAGTCGTGATCGGTGACGGGCCACAGCAAACCCTGGAAGCGAATCGCCGGGCCGCCCTTGTCCTTCGCCATCAGCGCGACGACCGCCGCCATGTTGCCGCCGACGCTATTGCCAACCACCGCGAGACGGCTGCCGTCGACGCCGATCTCGGCACCGTGCGCGGCCACCCACTTCGTCGCCGCATAGGCCTGATTGATCGCGACCGGGTAACGCGCTTCCGGCGACGGCGTGTAGTTGACGAACACGGCCACCGCACCCGATTGCACGACGAGGTCGCGCACGAGCCGCTCGTGCGTCGGGAAATCGCCGAGCACCCAGCCGCCGCCGTGGAAGAACATGAACACGGGCGGCGTGCCCGTCGCGTGTTGCGGACGCACGATCGTGATCGGCACGGACAGCCCGTCCTGCTCGATCGTGCGGTTCGACACGTCGATCCCCGACAGGTCGACCTTTACGCCGTTCTGTGCGTCGACGAGCACCTGCCGCGCCTTCGCGGGGCTCAGCGTTTCGAGGCCCGGGCCCTTCTGCGCGTTCAACGCGGCGAGAAACGCGCTCGTCGTCGCGTCGGGGCGCACGGTGTCGGGACCTGCCGCGAACGCGGCCGGAACGGCGGAAGACAATGCCGCGACGGCGGCGGCGATCAGCAGCGGCTTGACGATCTTCATGATGAGACTCCTGAATCGGGTAAGGGATGGCGATGAACGGATCGGTTGCGATGGACGGTCAGACGAGCGTCAGCGTGACGTCGATGTTGCCGCGCGTCGCATTCGAGTACGGGCAGACGACATGCGCGCGCTCGATCAGCGTCTGCGCGACCTCGCGCTCGAGGCCCGGCAGCGAGATCTTCAGTTCGACTTCGATACCGAAGCCGTTCGGGATCGCGCCGATGCCGACGCTGCCTTCGATCGACGCATCGGCGGGCATCGCGATCTTGTCGCGCGCCGCGACGAACTTCATCGCGCCGATGAAGCACGCGCTGTAGCCGGCCGCGAACAACTGCTCGGGATTCGCGCCTGCACCGCCCGCGCCGCCGAGTTCGCGCGGCGTCGTGAGCTTCAGATCCAGATTGCTTTCGGGCACCGTCGCACGGCCGTCGCGGCCGCCGGTGGCTTTGGCGTGAGCGCGGTACAGCACTTTTTCGATGGACATGACAGACTCCTTTTCAACGAGTGAGTGGAACAACCTTCCAACCGGGATCGCTCGCAGGCGGCATCGTCGTCGCCGGCTTCGCGTTTGTTTATCTACTCATAGATAGATAAACATCCCCAAAAAATGCAGACGCTCAGGCATCTGCGCAACTTAGTCTATCTACCAACAGATAGATAACCAAATCCAATAAAAGGGCGGCGAACCGCCCTCCTTCTTGCTCACGCGCCCCGTCGTCAGGCCCGCGTCTTCCAGACCGCCTCGACATCCTCGAGGCGCGCCCGTGTATGAAACAGCCGGCTCGCGAGCACGCTGCCCTGGAACGCCGCGTACAGCGCGCGCGCCGCCGCGTCGGGCTTGCCGCTGAAGCTCAGCGTGCCTTCCTTCGCGCCTTGCGCGAGCAGCTCTGCGAGCCAGCGCTCGTTCGCCTGGAAGAACGCCTGCACCGCCTGCCGCACGTTGTCGGGCAGCGACTCGATATCGGCCGCGAGCATGCCGCACAGGCAGATCCGGTCGCCGTCGCCGAGCGTGCGCCCGAACAGCTTCGTGTACAGGCTCAGCTTCACGTCGGCCGGCAACGACGGATCGATCGCGCGCATCGCGGCCAGCACTTCGTCGCTGTATGCCGCTACCGCTTCCAGCACGAGATCGTCCTTCGACGGGAAGTAGTAATGGATGCTCGACGTCTTCACGCCCACCAGATCGGACAGGTCGCGATAGCTGAAGCCGTTGTAGCCGCGCAGCATCATCAGCGTGATCGCGTGATCGAGAATCTGTTCGCGGACGGTCGGTTTCGTTTCCATGGATCGAACTTTATCTACTCATAGATAGAGAGTCAAGGATTTTTTTCGGCTCGACGAAAAAAAGATGGCGCCCGCCAGCAAGCCGCGATTCCGGCATGGTTTACAACCGCCCTGCAACGCAAGCGAAACGATGCGACACTCGCAGCCGGGCGTCGCGGCCGCGACGCGATCCGCGCTGCAACGGCCGCGCGCCGGTGCGGTCAC